>DASVIY010000170.1:0-11101 GCA_036386195.1 Acidimicrobiia bacterium
TGGGGTGCGTCGACCACCGCGACACGATGGCCCGCGTCGCTCGCGGGAGACCAGAACCAGTTGGACGGGTCGAGCTCCTCTTCCGCAATTGGCCGCGTGTCCGCCTCGCCGGTGTGCAGCTGCCACGGGTGGTAGTAGAGCGGTACCCGTCCCAGTGACCGGCCGGTCATCACCTCGGGCCAGATTCCTCCGGGAAGCTTCTCCATCGCGTTGCCGAGGCGCCCGACGGCGCCGCGCTCGGCCAGCGACGCGAAGGTGGGGAGCTCACCGGCGGCCGCGCCCCGCTCGAGCAGCGTCGCTTCGGCGGCGTCCATGCCGATCACCATCACGCGAGCACCCACGGCGCACCTTCCCGACCGGCGGGAGACGCCCGCTCAACAGCGATCTCGCGATCCGAGACCACGCGTGTCGTTGGTGCAAAATATCACAATTCGTGCGAGCCCGACGAGGCGCTCCTGAGCTCGGCCGGGGACGCTCCGGGCGCGCGCTCAGCCGGGGGCGCGAGGAGCGGGAACCGCCAGCGAGAGGGCGAAGTCGCCGGCCGCGTCGGTCCACCACTCGGCGAGCTCCAGACCCACCGCGGCCAGCTCGCGCGCCACGCCCTCACGGCGGAACTTCGCGCTGATCTCGGTGCGCATCTCCTCACCGGCCGCGAAGTCGACGATGAGATCGAGCTCGGGCACCTTGACGGTCTGCGGTGCACGCGCGCGCAGCCGCATCTCGATCCACTCGCGTTCGGACACCCAGCGTGCGACGTGCTGAAAGCTGTCCGGTTCGAAATCGGCGCCGAGCTCGCGGTTGAGCACGTCGAGCACGTTCTTGTTGAATGCCGCGGTGACGCCGGCCGCGTCGTCGTACGCGGCCTCGAGCCGGTCGATGTCTTTCACGAGGTCGGTACCGAGGAGAAGAGCGTCGCCGGCGCGCAGTCCGCATGAGACCGCCGCGAGAAAGGCGTGGCGGGCGGGAGGTGCGAGGTTGCCGATGGTGACGCCGAGAAACGCCACAACCCGTGTGCCGCCGGTCGGGAGGCGGCCAAGATGGTGCTCGAAGTCACCGACGACAGCGTGCACCTCGATGCCGTCGTACTCGCCCGCGACCGCGTGCGCCGCGGCGCGGAGGGTCGGCTCGCTCACGTCGAATGGCGCGAACCGGCGCAGGGTGCCGTGTCGGGCGAGCGCGTCGAGCAGCACCCGGGTCTTCTCCGACGTGCCCGACCCGAGCTCCACCAGCGTGTCGGCATTGGTCGCCTGCGCGATCTGCGGCGCGCGTACCTCGAGGATCGAGCGCTCGGCGCGCGTGGGGTAGTACTCGGGGAGCAACGTGATCTCGTCGAAAAGCTCGCACCCGCGCTCGTCGTAGAAGTACTTCGGCGGCAGGTCCTTTGGCGTGGCCGTGAGGCCGCGCCGCGCGTCGCCGCGCAGACCGGCGCTGAGATCAGCCGGGCCGAGGTGCACGTCGAGATGCACCCGGCCGCCGCGCGCAGGCACGGCGGTCACAGCGCGGTCACGAGCACGTCGGTGGCGTCGCTCTCGACGAGCGACCGGTCGGGTACACGTTGCCATTCGGGCGTGGCATCGATCGGCTCGGACGCGATGATCGTGCCCGCGCTCGAGTGCCGGACGAAGAGCGAGTCACCCCAGGCGGTGGCGGCCACGCGGTTGCCGTCGGTGAGCAGCAGGTTGATGCGCCCGTTCGTGTGCGCGTCGACGGCTTTGACGACCGCCGCGAGCGCGGCGCCGGGCGTTGCGCCACCGTCGAGCTGATCGAGTGTGAGCGCGAACAGCACCTCGGAGTCGGTGTGACCTTCGATGGCCGCCGCGCGTGCGTCACTCACCGACGCGCGCAGTTCGACGCCGATGCCCGCCGCGAAGCCTTCGACGATGCCGTTGTGCGAGAAGAGCCAGGGGCCGGCCGTAAACGGCGCGGCGCCGCTCTCCTCCACGGGAAACCCGGGAGTCGCCGACCGCACCGCCGCGAGCACGGCTCCCGAGCGCACCAGCCCCGCGAGACTCGCGAACGAACGGTCGGTCCAGATCGGTCGATCGCTCCGGTAGCGCGCCGGCTCGGGGCGGATCGCGTGGTCGTACCAACCGGCGCCGAAGCCGTCGGCATTGACGACACCGCTCACCTGATGGTGTGGCTCGTACGACTGGTGCAGGAGCGAATGCTCGGGTTGCAGCAGCAACGCGTCGAGCGCGAGTGGAGATCCGAGGTACGCGAGATGGCGGCACATGGTCAGGGGTCGCGCGCGCAGCGGAAGCCGGCGAAGATCTGCCGGCGGATCGGATAGTCCCAGTTGCGGAACGTCGTGCGGGCGACGCACGGGTCGACGCCCCATGCTCCGCCGCGCAGCACCTTGTACTCGGCGCCGAAGAACACCTCGGAGTACTCGCGGTACGGAAATGCTTCGAAGCCGGGGTAGCCGTGGAAGTCGGATGCGGTCCACTCCCACACGTCGCCCAGCATGTGGTGCGCGCCGCACGCACTCACGCCCGCCGGGTAGGAGCCGATCTCCGACGGGCCGAAGCGATGTTGACCGAGGTTGGCGTGTGCAGGTGTCGGTGCGTGGTCACCCCATGGAAAGCGGCGCTTCGTGCCGGTGCGCGCGACCCACGACGCTGCCTTCTCCCACTCCGCTTCCGTCGGCAGCCGCTTGCCGCCCCAGCGCGCGAACGCATCGGCTTCGTACCAGGAGACGTGCTGTACCGGCTCATGGGGCGGCACCGGCTCCCAGCGTCCGAAGCGGCGGCGCTCCCACGTGCCGGCGTCGGCGCGACGCCAGAACTCGGGATGCTCGAGCGCCGCCTCGACGCGCCACGCCCATCCGTCGTTGCTCCACAGGCGCGCGTTGTCGTAACCGCCGGCAGCGATGAATGCGGCGAACGCCTCGTTGGTGACGGGTGTGACGTCGATCGCGAACGCCGGCAGTTCGACCACGTGCGCCGGTCGCTCGTTGTCGTACGCCCACAGGTCGGTGTCGGTGCCCATGACGAACGGGCCTGCGGGGACGAAGACCTCCCGTTGCCCGGTCGGTTGCACCCGGCGAGGTGTGTCGCTGCTCTCGTGCGCGGGCGTGTACGCGATGTCGTCCATCAGCTGGATCGTGGCGAGCATCGTTTCGGCGTGTTGATGCTCGTGCTGCACGATCATGCGGTACACGAATCCGTCGGTGAGCAGCCGGTTGCCCGCGTCGAGCGAGATGCCGTCGAGCACATCGAGCGCGCGCTTCCGGACGTGGTCGCCGAAGTCGCGCGCCTCGGTGGGATCGAGGATCGGGAGCCCGGCGCGCTCCCGGCGCGGATGTCGAAACGCGTCGTAGAGGTCGTCGAAGCGGGCGTCGTGTGGCGGTGCGCCCGCGAGCTCGCGTACGAGCCAGAGCTCCTCGAACCATGCGATGTGGGCGAGATCCCAGCAGAGCGGTGACATCAGCGGTGAGACCTGGCGGGCCTGCGCGTCGACCGGTATCGCCGCGAGCAGCGCGATCGTGCGCGCGCGGGCGGACCGTAGGTCCGCGCTCAACCGTGCCTTCAGCTCCACGCCTGCTCCAGGAACCGGTCGGGCGGTGGTTGGGTGACGCCGCGCTCCTTCCATTCGTGCAGACGGTCGTCGGCGGGGCAGCGGCCCCGCCAGACGTAGCGCTCGAAGAACTCGGTGACCGCGCCGAGTGTGAGCGCGTCGGTGCTGTGGCGCGGCAGCGCGTCGATCGCGACCGCGAAGCATCGCTGCGCGGCGGACGCGAGCGCAGGATGCTCCAGCCCGTCGCGAGCCGCATCGGTCCACAGGCCGCGCGTCGACTCGAGCGCAGGCCGCACGAGTGCCGCCGCGTCGTCGTCGTCCATGAGCACCGTCGTGACGGCGACCGCGACGCGCCACCACGGGTCGGGAAGCGCGTCGATCATGCGGAGCTCGAGCCAACCGCGCGGACGCACCGGTGGGAACAGCGTGGTGAGGTGGTATTCGAGGTCGTCGGCGGTCGGTGAGCCGAGCCGGTGGCCGCGCGTGACCCATTCGCGGAACGTGAGCGGGTCGAGCATCGGTGTGAAACGATCGGGCGTGCGGATCAGCATCACCGGCGCGTCGAGCACGTACTGCACCCAGGCTCGGCGAGCGTCGCCGTGGTCGTCGCCAACCGGTGCGGCACGACCGCGGTCGATCGCGTCCCACGTCGCAAGGCGTGTGGAACGCCAACCGCTGGGCCCGCCGTTCGCAAGCGGCGAGTTGGCGAACGTTGCCGCGAGGATCGGGCCGAGGGCATGCGCCCGGCGCCACCGTGCCTCGATGTCATCTGCATGGCCGGCATCGAGGTTGATCTGCACCGCGGCGCTGCCGCACATCATTGTGCGTCCGGCGGGGCCGTCGGCATCGAAGTACGTCTCCATCGCGGCGTAGCGCGGTGTGTCGACGCAACGACGCGGGAGGCGTCCGGGTGCGAGCCCGAGTCCGAGCAGACCGAGCCCGGCGCGCGCGAGGTGTGAGCTCAACGCGCGCGCGTCGAGCGCGAGTGCCGCGCAGGCAGCGTCGATGTCGTCGAACGGAAGGGAGCTCAGCTCGACTTGGCCGCCGGGCTCGAGTGTGAGGGCACTGCCCGCGGGCAACGCGCCCGCACGCGCAATGACGTCAGGTGTTTGCGCGGTGGTGCCGTTGAGCGGAACCGGCAGCCATTCGAGCTCGACACCGACACGGCCGGCGAACGATGGACGGAAGCTCTGCTCGGCGACGAGGCGCCGGGCGTCGTGGAGCCCGAGGGTGGGCGTGGCCGACGGCACGGATTACCGGTGTCCGAAGTGTGCGGTGACCCAATCCATGTTGCGTACTGGCGCGAGCCAGAGTTGTTCGGTCTTCATGGTGCCTCCTCCGGGAGCGCGTCGCGAAGTATTCGCCGCGGTGTGCCGGTGCAGATGACCGTACCCGCGGGCTGCAATGTCATGCGGCGGCGGGTGGTTCAGCTGCGGCCGCGCTTCGTGGCCGCAGCGTCACGAAAGATGGCCGCGAACTGCTCGGGCTCGGGCGCGCGCAACGGCAATCGTGCCGAGCGAACGGCGGTGCTCGTGACCGATCCCGCCGCCAGGGCACCGTCGATCGCGCCGGCGAGCGCGTCCGGACTTCCCGGTGCGACGAGTCGCCCGGCGCCGTCGACTGCCCGGGTAACGATCTCGGGCGGGCCTCCGGCATCGGTTGCCACGACCGGTACGCCGCTCGCCAGCGCCTCGACGACAACGAGGCCGTACGGCTCGGGTTCGGTCGAGGGCAGCGCGAACAGGTCGAGGTCGGCGAGCAGGTCGGCCGCGTCGGTACGCGGCCCGAGCCAGTGGACGTGGTCGATGGTGGCGGCGCGCGCCGCGAGCTCATCCGCGAGCGCTTCTTTGCCGGCGACGGCGCCCCCCGCGACGACGAGATGGATGTCGGGACGCTCCACGGTGACCAGCGCGAACGCGTCGAGCAGCACGTCGAATCCCTTCCAGGTGTCGATGCGGCCGATGGTGCCGACGAGCAGCGCGTCGTCGGCGATGCCGATCCGTTGGCGGAACGCGCCCGCCCGGCCGGCATGGAACTCGTGCGGATCCGCGGTCTCGTAGACGACGACGACGTTCGCCGGATCGAGCTGATCCGCGATGGCCTGCGACATCGTGATCACGCGCGTCGCGAAACGCCGCGTCAGGAAGCGCTCGACGCGAAGGGCCGTTCGGGATTGCACGTTGATCTCGCGCGCGTGCCAGACGTGCGGGCGACGGGTGACGAACGCGGCCGCCCACCCGTACCAGGAATGCAACGAGTTGGTGTGTACGACGTCGATCTGCTCGCTCCGGATGAGCCGCACGAGGCGGCCGACCGCGAGCGGCCAGCCGAGCACGTACCCCAACCAGTCGCGAACCCGGTGACTGGTCGAGATCCGCTGCATCGGGACGGTATGCAGAGTGGCGCCGGCGGCCGCATATTCGTCGGCGAGCGGCGACGGGCCGGGCAGCGCGAGGTGGCAGCGGAACTCGTCGGATGGCAGGCTGCGGATCATTCGCAGGAGCGCTTGATCCGAACCGCCGCGCTCGGCGACGGGTTGGACGGAAAGCAGCCGGATCATGCGTGTGGCCCTCAACCTCGAGCAGTTGCTCACCCCGCCGCCGGGGGGGATCGGCCGGTACACGGCGGAGCTGGCGAGGCTACTGCCACGGCTCGATCGCAGTGGCCTCGGCGACGGCGATGGTGACGGCGCAGACGGGGGCGCGGTCGATGACGGCGGCGCGGTCGACGTGGTGCCGTTCGTCGCCCGGCATGGGCGCGAGCGAGTTGCCGGCGCGCTCCGCGACTTCGGACTCGACGGTGCCGAAGGGGTCGAGCCGGTGGTGTTGCCGTTGCCGCGGCCCGTGCTCTACGACGCGTGGCACGTGCTGGGGTGGCCGTCGCTGGGCGTGTTGTCGGCGCGCCTGCGCGATGTGGATCTCGTGCACGCCCCGATGGTCGCAGTGCCACCGCGCCGCGACGTGCCGCTCGTCGTCACCGTGCACGACGCCGCGCCCGTCTTGTTCCCGCACACGTTCCCGCGGCGAGGCCGATGGTTTCACGCGCGCGGTATCGCCGCCGCGGCGCGGCATGCCGACCTCGTGATCACGGTGTCGAATGCCGCTGCCGACGAGCTCGTCGCGCACACACCGATCGGGCGTGCACGTATCAGAGTCGTGCACAACGGTGTTGACCAGCGCGAGGCTCGTGACCGTGAGGTCGCGGCGGCGCGCGCGGTGCTCGGTCTCGGCGAGGACCCGTACGTGTTGTGGGTCGGCACGCTCGAGCCGCGCAAGAACCTCCCCACGCTCCTCGCTGCGTTTCGCAAGGTCGTCGCGGCACCCGACCTTCCCCACCGGCTGCTGATCGTCGGTCCCGCCGGCTGGCGTGAGAACGACGAGGTCGCGCGGGCAGCGCATCTCCTCGGAGACCGCGTGCGTTTCGTGGGAGCGGTGCGCGGCGACCAAATGGCGGCGCTGTACCGCGGCGCCGACCTGTTTGCGTTCCCGAGCCGTCACGAGGGCTTCGGCCTGCCCGTCCTCGAGGCGATGGCGCAACGCCGCGCGGTCGTGGCCGCCGACATTCCCGCGATCCGCGAAGTTGCCGGCGACGCCGCGACACTCATCCCGCCCGACGACATCGACCTGTGGGCCGGCGCGCTCACCTGGTTGCTTCATGGCCCGGCCGTTCGTCGCGAGCTTGGCGAACGGGGACGGGTTCGTGCGACGCAGTTCAGCTGGGACCGCTGCGCGGCAGCGACGCGAGCCGTCTACGCCGAGGCGATCGGCGGCGCGATACTGGGCCCATGACTGACGCGACGAGTGGCGAGCGCAAGAGGGCGACATTCGGAGCCGGGTGCTTCTGGGGCGTCGAGGCGGCGTATCGCCAGATCCCCGGCGTGAAGGCCACACGCGTGGGTTACGTCGGCGGTCACGCGGAACGGCCTACGTACCAGCAGGTGTGCAGCGACCGCACCGGCCACGCCGAGGCGGTCGAGATCGAGTACGACCCGGCGGCGGTCACGTACGACCAGCTGCTCGACGTGTTCTGGAACGAGCACGACCCCACACAGGTCAACCGGCAGGGCCCCGACGTCGGGTCGCAGTACCGCTCGGCGATCTTCGTGCACGACGACGAGCAGCGCGCCGCGGCAGAGAAGTCGAAGCAGCTACTCGACGAGTCAGGCCGTTACCGCCGCCCGATCGCGACCGAGATCACCGACGCGCCCACCTTCTGGGAAGCCGAGGACTACCACCAGCAATACCTCGAGAAGCGCGGCCTCTCCACCTGCAAGATCTAACCCCCTCTGTTTGTGCGAAAGTGGTTCCTATACGGCGCGCTCGCGCACAAACGTTGATCGCGCGGCGACGATCGCTTCGACCATCTCGGCGGGCGTGCTTCGGGAAGTAAAGCGCAAGAGCTGCCATCCCGCGAGCACGAGAGCGTTCCCACGCGTGCGATCAGCATCGAATGATGTGCGACTGCGATGGAAGTCGAACCCGTCGAGCTCGATCGCAATGTGCTCGCTCGGATATGCAAGATCGATCCAGTAGCGCCTGCCATCAATCAGGACCGGGTGCTGGCGAACGGGAACCGGCACGCCCACATCGCGCAGCGCTTCCCAGCATCGAGTCTCGAGATCGCTGTCACCAGGGTCGTACCCAGGCACGCGCGCCGCCAGGAGCGCTTGAACGACCTTTGGTCGCCGGCCCGGCGCCGGCGCGAACAGGCGTGAGGCACAGGCATGCAGAGCGGTCAGCGTCATCAGCCGCCGCCGCAATGCTTCGTCGACGAGCCGGCTGAGTCGCTTCTGATCGACCGCGGCAGAAAGGTCCATGATCGTTCGGGCCATCGTCGCCACGGGAATCTCCCTGTGAACCGTGCGGTCGTGCTCCGGCAGGATGCCAGTGCGATGCGCCACGACGCCGTCGAGGCGAATCTGGCGCTCGATGGCGGTCGTGATCTCGAGCCGCTGCCGGTGCTTCGTGTTGAGCTCAAGCTCCCAAAGCGTCGCCGCCGTGAAGTGTGACGCGGCCGCAGTGTCACCCGCGGCCAGCACGGCAGCGAGCACTGACTGTGCCCAGGTGGGACGGGCACCGGCGATCGCGAACACGCCGTCCCGCACGACTGTCCATCGGCCCGCACGTAGTCGATGGCGCACGCCTTGACGCGTCATCCCGGCGCGCCGGACGTCCCTCACCGTGATGAGCCCGTACTGGCGCGCTGCGAGCGCTGCGAGTTCGTGATCCGCACCCATCGCTGCAGCCTCGCACCCGGGTGTGACACGGGACGTTGGCAGGGCAGCGTTTGTGCGCCAGCGGACGCTATAGGAACCACTTTTGCACAAACGGTTGGTGGGGGCGTTCGTCGCGCGCGGCGTTCGTCGGCGCCGCCGGCGTGGGTTACCAGCCGCGGTCTACCCATTCTTGGAGGTGGGGGCGCTCGGTGCCGATGGTGGTGTCGAGGCCGTGGCCGGGGAGGACGAGCAGGTCGGCGGGGAGGGTGAAGAGGCGGCGGTCGATCGACTCGATGATCAGCGGGAAGTCGCCTTCGGGGGTCGCGGTGTTGCCGGCACCACCCGGGAACAACGTGTCGCCGCTGAACAGCACCGGGTGGCCTTCGAGCAGGAACGACGTGGAGCCCGGCGTGTGCCCGGGCGTGTGGATCGTGCGCAGCTTGAGGTCGCCGACCGCGATGACCTCGTCGTCGGGAATCGTGAAGTCGTAGCCGGGCAGCATCGCCGCGTCTTCAACAGCGATGCCGACGTCGATCCCCGCGTCGCGCATCGCGACAACGGCCTGAATGTGGTCCCAGTGCCCGTGCGTCGTGAGCACCCGGCGCACACCCGTCGCCCGGCTCACCTCCAGCAGCAGCTCGTGCTCGTTGGCCGCGTCGAGCAGCACGGCCTCGCCGGTCTGCTTGCATCGCACGATGAACACGTTGTTCTCGAACGGCCCCACGACGTACTTGTCGATCCGCACGTCGGACGCCTCGTAATGCGCGGGATGGGCCATGCGGCGAAGAGTACCCGCGAGGCGCCACCAAAGAACGGCCGGTACCGTCGTCGCGGTGGCAGCGACGTTGCACGGAGAGAAGATCCTGATCACCGGACCGACGGGTCAGGTTGCCGGCTCGGTCGCGCGCACCCTCGCCGTCGACAACGAAATATGGGGTCTCGCCCGCTTCAAGGACGAGCACGCCCGCGCCGAGCTCGAGAAAGCCGGCATCCACTGCGTCGCGCACGACCTCTCCAGCGGCGCACCCCTCACCGGCGTGCCGCGCGATTTCACGATCCTGTGCAACTTCGCCGTCGTGAAGTCGGGCAACTTCGCGCGCGACCTCGCCGCGAACGCCGAAGGCGCGGGCCACGTGATCAGGCACTGTCGTGGCGCCCGCGCCGTGCTGCATTGCTCCTCGACGGCCGTGTACGCGCCCAACGGCGGAAAGCCGCTCGCCGAGGACGCGCCGCTCGGCGACCATCACCGTGACCTGATGCCGACGTACAGCATCGCCAAGATCGCAGCCGAGACCGTCGTGCGGTTCGTGGCGCGGGAGCACGACGTGCCCACGACCATCGCACGCCTGAACGTGCCCTACGGCGACCGCGCCGGGTGGCCGGCCTTCCATCTCGCGATGATCGAAGCCGGGCTTCCGATTCCTGTGCATCCCGACGGCAGCCGGTACAACCCGATCCACGACGACGACATCGTGCGCATGATCCCGGCGCTACTCGACGTCGCCACCGTCCCCGCGACCACCGTCAACTGGGCCGGCACGGAAGTCGTGAGCATCGAGGAGTGGTCGCGCTTCCTTGCCGAAACCGTGGGAGTGGGACGCGAACCGACCTTCGAGGTGAGCAACGATGCCGTCCCGAGCGCCGTCATCGACACCACGCGCATGCACGACCTGATCGGCGCAAGCGAGATCAATTGGCGCGACGGTTTGGGGCGTTGGCAGGCCAAGTAAACCGTCCGGTAACGTCGTTCACGTGGACTTCCACGACACTCCCGAAGAGGCGGCGTTTCGCGACGAGATACGAGGCTGGCTCGACGAGCACCTGGTCGGCGAGTTCGCGGGGATCGGGGGCGGCGGTGGTCCGGCCGACGAGACCGGCTGGGACGCCCGAGTCGCGTGGGAGAAGCTCCTGGGCGCCGACCGTTGGGTCGGCCTGAGCTGGCCCGAGGAGTACGGCGGCCGCGCTGCGAGCTTCGCCGAGCAGATCGTCTTCAACGAGGAGTACGCCAAGGCCGACGCGCCCGCGCGTGTGAGCTTCTTCGGCGAGGGGCTCTTCGCACCGACGCTCATCGAGTACGGCACCGACGACCAGAAGCGGCGCTTCCTGCCCAAGATCCAGCGCGCGGAGGAGCTCTGGTGCCAGGGCTACTCCGAGCCCAACGCCGGGAGCGACCTCTCCAACGTGCAGACCCGTGCCGTGCTCGACGGCGACGAGTGGGTCATCAACGGCCAGAAGGTGTGGACGTCGCTCGCGCACTGGGCGCAGTGGATCTTCGTGATCGCGCGCACCGACCGCGGGGCGCCGAAGCACAAGGGCCCGTCGTACCTGCTCGTCCCCATGGACCAACCGGGACGCATCGAGATCCGTCCC
>DASVIY010000171.1:0-1870 GCA_036386195.1 Acidimicrobiia bacterium
GCTCGGCCCGGAAACCCTGGTTGACATTGAGCAGGAACTCCACGGCTCGGAGCACGCCGTCGAGCTCCTTGCCGGAAAGATCCAGATCGCGCGCCCGACCGGTACCAACCGCGAGGAAGAGCGCGGCGTGCTCGTCGAGCAGCTGGGCCACGGTGCCGTGCTCGCCGACACGAAATCCCGTCCGCACGTCGATCCCGAGCTCGATGACCGCCTCGATCTCACGGTGGATCAGCTCGCGCGCCAACCGGTATTCGGGGATGCCGAGCACCATCATCCCGCCGAGCCGATCCTGCGCCTCGTACACCGTGACCGGATGGCCGGCCAGGCGCAGCTCGTACGCCGCCGAGAGCCCGGCCGGTCCCCCACCGATCACGCCGATCGAGGGGCCCGAAGCCGGCGGTACCGGGCCGTGCGCCTCGTGCCACACCGCGGTCGCCTCGAAGCTCTCGACGCCGAACTGATCGGTCACGAAGCGCTTGAGCGCGCGGATCGCGATCGGCGCGTCGACGGTGCCGCGACGACACGCCCGCTCACATGGGGCCGCGCACACACGTCCGCAGATGGACGCAAACGGATTGGGCCGGCGAGCGATGAGATACGCGTCGCGGTAACGACCTTCGGCGATCGCTGTCACGTACCCGCCCGCATCCGTGTGCACCGGGCACGCGGCGCGGCAGGGCTCGTTGTCCCAGAGCCATTGCGCGTCGGGCTCGTGGGGCGGCGACGGCATCAGATGATGTGCCCGCGCTGGAGCCGGCGCAGCGTCCACGCGAGCGCGAAGAACGCGACGAAGAACACCGTCGTCGCGATCCCGACGCGAGTGCTGCGATCCACGCTGAGGAGCCGTGTGACCACGGCATTCGTGCCGTACACGAGCACGCCGATGCCGACCACGAGAATCACGATCGACGAGAGCGTCGCTCGCCACCAACCGATCTCGGCGCGTTCCTTCACAACATCGTCGGGCATCGCCCGCCCCCTCAGCACTGTCGGCCGCGGCGCCGAGTCACCGCGGCCGAACGCATTTCAAACCACTTACAGGTGACACCACCGCATCACTTCACGGTGAATGCTGCGCGCATACCCAGTCCGTAGTGCTTCGCGATGTTGCAGGCAAGAACGTAGCTACCGGGCGCCAGGTTCTTGATGGTGAAGGTGCGTGATCCGCCCGGCTTCAGATTCGGGTCGCCCGTCTCGCCGACGTTGCCCGTCTCGGCGATCTTGTCGGCCCCCGTGGTGACGGTCGCCGGCGGGTCACCGGCGTCGACGATCGGCAGCGCGTTGTAGGCGGTGTCTGTCTTCAGCACGATCATCTCGTGGTCGATCGTGCCGGTGTTCTTCACATTGAAGGTCACCGCTCCTGATGCGACAGACACGGGCGCCGGGACCAACGTCATCGGGCCGTTCAGGCCTTTCGTATCGGAAACCGTCACGGCGACAGGGGTTCCGGCGGCTTCACTCGAGACGGTGACGCCGCCACTGCTGGACTTCTTGGAGGACTTGCTGCTCGAACTCGAGGAACACCCCGCAACCAGCGCGACGCCGAGAGCGAGGGTGAACACGAGGGTGAAGAGACGTGCGGGGCGCATGGGCCCACCTCAATTCTGATTCGTTGCTACTGCAAGTCGGGCATCTTGTCAGATCCCAGCACCCCCGAGCGCGGATCGTCAGGGCCGAAAGGCCCAAGCCGGGGATTTGCGACTCTCATGTCCTCAGGTGGCGTCGGAGCGTTACGTCCCACTTGCCGCCGCTTCGCGGCCCACTCTCCGTGTCATCCGCGTGTGGCATCACCCAGGACCGGCGCGCCGAGTGGCGCGAGACGACGCGCTCCGGTTCCTGCCTACCGCGATGTGAGCAGGACGTAGCCGCG
>DASVIY010000172.1:0-16781 GCA_036386195.1 Acidimicrobiia bacterium
GGACGTCCCCGCGCTGAAGCAGGAGCCGTCGGCGTACTTCCGGCGCCAGTGCTGGATCAGCTTCGACCCCGACGAGTCGACGCTCGCGTTCACCGCGCGGTCGCCGCTCGTGGGCGCAGAACGGATGGTGTGGGCCTCCGACTATCCGCACCCCGACGCGAAGTTCCCCGGGCAGACCGAGGAGCTGCGCGCGGCGATGGCGGGGCTCACGCCCGCGCAGCAATCCGACATCGCCGGCAACAGCTGCCGGCGGCTCTACTTGATCTGAGGTTGATCTGAGCGCCTACCGGCGACGCTCAGGGAGCGATTCTGCGCCGTCGAAAGTCCTTCGACCGGTCGAAAAGGAGCCGTGACCTGTGGCCGTTCTCGGTGCTGACTCGGAAGCGAAGCAACAAGGCGCGTCGAAAACGAAAAGCGGCGAGAAATCGGCGTTCGTTCTCCCGGCAATGTTCGTGTTCGCATGGGGCTTCGCGCTCAGCGGCATGTCAGCACCCGGCGCCGTTGCGGGCGAATCCACCGCCATGGCCGACGTGCGGTGGATCCTCTACTTTGCCGGCTTCGTGTTCGTCATGTCATCGGTGATGCATTCGGTCTTCGCAAAGAGCATGGCGGCCTCCATCGGGTGGCAGACGAACGGCTTTCAATATGAGATCGCGGCGGTCTCGCTCGGCCTCGGCGCGGCGTGCTTCTACGCCACCTACAACGGCATCGAGGCGATGGTCACCGTCTCGATGCCGATCGTGTCGTTTCTGTTCCTGGCCGGCGTCAACCACCTGATCGAGATCGTGCGGGAGAGGAACTACGCGCCCAACAACACGCTGATCCTCGTCTGGGACTTCGGCGTTCCGATCTCTCTCGTTGCGCTCCTCGTCTCGATCGGCACCTTCTAGCTCCGAGCAGGAGCGTCTGCGCACCATGGCTGATGACGCGCCGCCAATGCGCACCGGATGGGAGCTCGACGCTCCCGCGTCCGACACGCTGTTGCGCACGTTCGTCGTCAGCTTCGAGAACTGGATCACCGATACCGCTACCGCGATGGGTGCGCCGGTTCGCGACAATGACGTCCTCGCGATGGATCCCGGCTCCCCGATCTTCTTCCTCAACGGAGCGCTCACGCGGCACCCGCTCGACGCGGACGCTGCGCCTGCAATTGCCGAAAGCGCTCAACAGTTCTTTTGCGAACGGGCCGGCGGCCCGTTCGTCATCATGAGCATGTGGCCGACGCCGGATCTCGCACCGCTCGGGTTCGAGCTCGTCGGGCACCCGCCGTTCATGTTCCGGCCGGTTGGCAGCCCGGCGCCGCCGCCACCTCGGGAGCTCGAGATCGTCGAGGTGCACGACGGCGCCACCCTCGAGGCCTATGAGCAAACGCTCGTGGAAGGGTTCGAGTTCGGAGTCGACGCACCGCCCGGCACGGCCGCCCCGCTGGGCCTCCTCGAGATTCCGGCGTGGCGAATGTGGGTGGGCTTCGTCGACGGACGCGCCGTCGCGACCTCGGCCGCGCACGTTGTACACGGCGTCAACCGGGTCGAGTGGGTGTCGGTGTTGGCTGACGTGAGAGGTCGCGGCTACGGCGAGGCAATCACCTGGGCGGCGACAGTGGCCGACCGGCAATTGCCGGCGATGCTCTTTTCGAGTGATCTCGGCCGGCCCACCTAGGAGCGAATGGGCTTCATCGCCCTGACCCGCTTCACACTCTGGCTGGCGCGCGGGCCTGAGCAACCGGGTCGCGGCGCGGTCGCCCCGGCCCGTTCACGGCGCGCGCGAACCCAAGACCTTCTGGGTGATGTTGTGACCGACGCTCCGCGCCAGGCGTTGTGTCAGGCGAGTCGCCTCAGACGACGCGAATGTTCTGTGCCTCTTCGCCCTTGCGTCCGGGACCGACGTCGAACTCGACCTTCTGGCCCTCTTCGAGCGAGCGGTACCCATCTCCTTGGATCGCAGAGAAGTGGGCGAACACGTCGTCGCCGTCCTCGCGGGAGATGAAGCCGTAGCCCTTTTCAGAGTTGAACCATTTCACAGTGCCTGTTGCCACGCTGTTGCTCCTTGACTATTTGCCTTCGCGCAGCCACCACCGACGATGGCGACTCCCTGCGCAATACGCACCGTACCAGCCTTATCGACGCCCGCCAATAGATCCCGATTCGCCCGAAAAACGGGTCTACTACGCGTCGTATTGCCTCAGCTCGACGATATTCCCGTCGGGGTCATACACGTAGACCCCACGGCCCTCGCCCCGCGCGCCGAAGAGCAACGCCGGGCCGCGGACCACGTCGAACCCACCGGACGCGAGGAGGGCGTCGAGGTCGGTCGGTTCGATTTCGAGGCACACATGGTCGAGGTTCTCGCCGGTGCGCTCGGCGGCGAGCAGATCGATGATGGTCGACGCATCGATCCGCACGGACGGGAACAGCACCTCGCCGCGCCGCCATTCGTCGACGCGCTCGGCTTCGAGTCCGAGCACGGTGGTGTACCACTCGAGTGACCGCTCGACGTCGGCGACGTTGAGCACGAGGTGATCCAGACCGATGACACGCACCATGGCCGTACCCTACCCACGCTCTCAGCGCGACAACACGTTCGTCGCCGCACTCCCGACCGTTCGAACTGGTCCGCGTTCACTCAAGAAGAACTTGAGCATTCGCGGGCCAGTTCGGGATCAGCGGGGGAGGCCGAGGATGCGTTCGCCGATGATGGTGCGTTGGATCTCGGAGGTGCCGCCGGCGATCGACGCGGCTTTGCTCCAGAGCCATTGCCGTTGCCACTTGCCGTCGGCCGGGTTGTCGCGGGCGTCGTGCCAGAGCGGTGCCGGCTCCCCCACCACCGCGAGCGCGGTGTCGGAGAGGTGCTGGGTCATGTCGCTCCACGCGAGCTTCACCCAGCTCGACTCGGGACCGGGCTCGATCCCGCGTGAGACGCGCGAGAGCGTGCGCCAGTTGTGCAGTCGCAGTACCCGCAGCTCCACGAACGACTGCGCGAGCGCGTCGGCGATCTCCGGCTCGTCGAGTCGCTGACCTTCCGCGGCGAGGGCGAACAGCTCGTCGAGGTACACCTCGTGGACGACCTGCTCCTTGAACGGGAACGCGGTGCCCCGCTCGTGGGCGAGCGTCGTGTTCGCGACCGCCCATCCCTGGCTGAGCCCGCCGACGAGCTGGTCGTCGGGTACGAACACGTCGTCGAAGAACACCTCGTTGAACTCGGCCTCGCCGGTGATCTGCACCAGCGGCCGGATCTCGATCCCGTCGGCCTGCATGTCGACGACGAGATACGAGATGCCTTTGTGCTTGGACTCGTCAGGATCGGTGCGGGCGAGGCAGATACCCCACCGCGCGTATTGCGCATAGCTTGTCCACACCTTCTGGCCGTTGAGCAGCCAACCGCCTTCCATAGCGGTTGCGCGCGTCGACAGCGATGCGAGATCCGATCCCGCATCGGGCTCGCTGAAGAGCTGGCACCAGATCTCGCTCGCGTCGAGGATGCTTGCGAGCCAGCGCTGCTTCTGCTCGTCGGTACCGTGCGCGAGCAGCGTGGGGCCGGCGAGGTTGAGCCCGACGCGGTTGACGGGCTGCAACGCGCGCGACCGCGCGTACTCCATGTTGAAGATCGCGACATCGACGGCGGACGCGCCGCGCCCGCCGTACTCCGCGGGCCACTGGATCCCGACCCACCGGTCGCGCGCCAGCTTGGCCTGCCACGACCTCCCCCAGGCGATCTCCTCGTCGAGCGACTCGAACGCGGGCGGGAGCTCGAGGTTGCCGCCGAGCCAGGCGCGGATCTCTCCTGCGAACGCTTCCTCCTCGTCGGTGAATGCGAGATTCATAGATCCCAGAACCGTTCGCGTTGCGACTGTACGAACGAGTCGTGGAGCGCTCGTTCATCGTCAGAGGTGAACGGGCGGTAGCTGTCGTCACCGCGGAGGCGCACGAAGACCGCATCACCGTCCACCCGGTCGGCGCGCCACTTCTGGTGCACGAGGGTGCGCTTCACGATCTTGTTGGTACCGGTCGTCGGCGGAGCGCGCAAGACCCGCAGGTACCGCGGCCGCCATTTGGGGCCCAGCTGGTCCTGCGCGTCGACCCAGCGGGCGAAGGCCGCAGGATCGAAGACGGCGCCGTCGCACAGCACCAGGCCGGCCATCGCCTGATCGCCTGCTTGCGCATCGGGCACGCCGTACGCGGCCGCGAGCACGACGTCGGCATGGCGACCGAGCACGGCCTCGATGGGCTGCGCAGAGAAGTTCTCGCCGTCGACGCGGATCCAGTCGGCGTTCCGGCCTGCGAAATACAGATAGCGGTCGTCGTCGAGGTAACCGAGGTCGCCGGTCCAGTACCAGCCGAACCGCGTTGTCTGCTCGTTGGCCTCGGGGTTGTTGTAGTAGCCCTCGAACGGTCCGACGCCCGCGGTGTTGACAATCTCGCCGACGCACTCGTCGGCATTCACCAGGAGTCCATCGGCATCGAAGCGCGCTCGGGGCTTCGCGTTCCCGTCGTTGTCGACCACTTGCACGTTGTCGCCGACCTGCCCGAGCGCGCCCGCCCGCTCCTCGGCGTCACGATTGACAGCGACACCACCTTCCGTCGCGCCGTATGCGTCGATCACCTCCACACCGAAGCGGCGCGCAAACGCGTCGACGACCTCGGGTGAGCCTTCGTTGCCGAACGCGACGCGCAACGAGTTGTCGGCATCGTCGGGCTGCTCCGGCGTCGCCAGCAGGTATGCGAGCGGCTTGCCGGTGTAGTTGAACCAGGTCGCGTGGTACGAGCGCACCTCGTCGAGCCAACGCGACGCACTGAACTTGCGGCCGAGGCCCACCGACGCGCCATAGACGATCGACGGTGCCCATCCAACCATGAGCGCGCTGGAGTGGAAGAGCGGCATGCACACGTAGCCGCAGTCATCGGGTCCGAGCCCCATGATCATCCCCAAACGGTTGCCGGTCACCATGAGCCGGCGCTGGCTGCAGATGACGGCCTTCGGCGCGGCCGACGTGCCCGACGTGAAGATCAGACCCCAGATCGCGTCGGGATCGGGCTCGAAGCCGGGATCGTCGGCGCGCACGGCGGCGAGCGCGTCGTCGAGCGGCGTTCCGAGCGCGGGCGCCTGCTCGTCCGGGTCAGCGAAGCGTGTGCTCACGAGCAAGGAGTCCGACGCGACCGGCAGCTCGTCGGCGATCGGCGCGAGCAGTCCCAGGTGCCGCGGCTCGGTGACGACGAGACTCACGTGGGTGTGCACGACGTCACGCAGCAGATGCTCGTCGCGCCGCGTGTGGTTGAGACCGACGACCGCCGAGCCCGTGAGCGCAGCGCCGCCGAGCGCGAAGAGGTAGTCGGGCGTGTTGTCGAGCAGCACGCCGACGTGCAGGGGCCGGTCAGCGGGCTTGCGAGCCAGGAAGAGCTGCGCCCACCGGCACGACTCGGACACGTACTCGGCATGGGTCCAGACCCGACCACCGCACTTCATCGCGGGCCGGTCACGAATCGCGGGATCGCCGGCGTTGCGCCGGAGCAGCTCGGCCGCGTTGGCCGCCGGCATCGGCGCTTCACCGGGCGCGGGCGCGGAACGAGCGCGTGTGCTCATCGCTGCGAACCTGACACGAGCGCCGAGTCTACGGGCACGAAACCGCTGGTCCGCTGTAGGTTCTACGCGTCTCACTTTCCACGGAGGTCGATGGAAGACCGGATCACTCCCGGGCTCTACCTCGAGATGTGTGATCACACGCCGACCGAGTACGCGGCGACGCGTGTTCCCGAGGTGCTCACGCTCGACCGGGTGGAGCGGGCGACGTGGTGGGAGAACACGTCCCCCGGTCGCACCGATCTCCCACGAAGGATTCCCGAGTTCACGTTGCTCGGCGTCTACGAGACGGACCCCGACTTCGGGCCGCCCACCACACCGACCGGGGTCACGGGATATCACTTTCGTCACTTTCCCCGTCCCGGTCAGGGGCGGCTCTGCGACCGGCCCACGCTCGGGCTGCTCTTCGTGCTCATCAGCCCCCGCGAGCCCGCACAGGCGGCGGCGCTGCGCGACTGGTCCGACTTCGTGCACATCCACCAGATCGCCGAGGCGGGCATCCCCCACTACACGATGATCACGCCGTACGAGAACGTGACCGGCGCCGACCCACGATTCCTGCACCTCTACGAGATGGACACCGATGATCCGGAGCCTGCGTTTCGCGCGATGACGCCCCGCGTGATCAAGCAGATCGGCAAGCCGGGTACGACGGGCTTCGACAAATGGGCGACCACTCCGGAGCTCCAGATCGTGTACGTGAACACGTTTCGGCGACTCGGCGAAGCGCGGCCGTGAGCGATCCGTCGCTGTTCGACGTCGTCGGCGCCCAGCGCGCGCACCGGGCGTTCCGCGCCGATCCGGTCGATGACGAGCTGGTCGAGCGCGTCCTGCAGGCGGCGACGTTCGCGCCGAGCGCGGAAAACACGCAGCCGTGGGTCTTCGTCGTCGTGCGTGACGCCGCACTACGCGCCGGGGTCGGTGAGCTCACCGCCCGGGCGTGGAGCGGCCACGGCCGCGAGCATGCACGCAGGCGTCTGAGCACCGCGCTGTTTACCGACGTCGACCGCGGCGCCAGCGGAGGCGTGAGCGCGGCGCCGGTCATCGTGGTCGTCGGCGGCGATCTGTCGACGTGCGAGCCGACCGTCTTACAGGCGTCGATCTTTCCCGCGGTGCAAAACCTGCTGCTCGCCGCGCAGGCCCTCGGGCTCGGCAGCGCGCTCACCACCCTCACGACGACGTTCTCCGAGGAGCTGCGCGCGCTCCTGTCCATGCCCGAGCACATCCGGCCGATGGCGGTCGTTCCGCTCGGCCGGCCCGCGCGCGCACTGGGACCGCCGCGGCGCGCGCCGGTCGCGGACAAGACGCACCGCGATCGCTTCGGCACGCCCTGGTAGCCGGAGCGGTTCAGTAGCCCTCGTCGACGTCGATCACGTCGAGCAGCGGCTCGCCGGCGCGGTAGCGCCGAAGGTTGCGTATGAATGCGCCGGTGATCCGTTCGAACGCCTTGGGTGAGCTCCACGAGACGTGCGCGCTCAACCGCACGTTCGGATGCTCATAGAGCCAATGACCTGCAGGAACCGGCTCGGGATCCACCGTGTCGAGCGTCGCGAGCGCGACCCGCCCGTCGTCGAGCGCGACCCGCAGCGCGTCGTGGTCGACGAGTGCCCCGCGCGCGACGTTGACGAGGTGCACTCCCGGCTTGACCTTCGCGAACGCCTCCGCGTCGAGCAGGCGGTGCGTCGCAGGTGTCGCCGGCGCGGCAACCACCAGGTGATCGGCTGTGGTAAGGAGATGATCGAGGTCGGCGACGAGCTCCACACCGTCGACGCCGGCACGCTCAGACGATCGGCGTACCGCGACCACGCGCATGTCGAAGCCGATCGCCCGCTGCGCGACCGCCCGGCCGATGCCGCCGAGCCCGACGATGCCCACGGTCTTGCCAGCAAGCTCGCCGAGGCGGTCGACGTTCCACTGCTCGGGCGGCTCGTGGAGCCAGACGTCGGGAATGCGCTTCTCGAACGCCAGCATCGCCGCCAGCGCGAACTCCGCGATCGGGATCGCGCTCACGCCGCGCGAGCAGGTCACGGTGCGGCCCACCAGCAACTCGCGCGGCCACGTGTCGATCCCGGTGCCCGGCAGATGCATCCACTGCACCCCGATCTCGTCGAGTCGCTCGTAGAGCGGCGAGCCGAGCCACGCCGCGAACAGCACCTCACCGTGCAGGTCGGGCGGCTCCTCACCGTCGTCCGCGCCATCGACGACATCGACGACCTCGACCTCGGGCACGGCTTCGGCGATCGCCGCGCCGGCCTTCGGGCCCATCATGTTGAGCACCGTCGTCATGCTCGCTTCACTTCTTGTCGTACTCCATGCCCGACGGCATCACCATGCCGACGTGCTGGAGATGCTGGCCGAGCACGCCGTCGAAGTTGTCGGCCACCTGCTGCGGCGTCCAGCCACCGTCGCGCCACATCCACGCGATCTGCTTCGGATGCTGAAAGATGGTGAACGCGTAGTCACTCCGCCCGAGAATCTGGCCGTTGACGTGCGCGGCGCGCTCGGACGCGAGAAATGCGACCAGCGGGGCGTTGAGCGCGGGATTCTGCTCCGGTGGCGGCTCCTCGCCCGACCGCTCGAAGAGCGCCGCGGTCATGCGCGTCGCACCGGCGGGCGCGACCGCATTCACGGTGATGCCGTACCGCCCGAGCTCGAGCGCCCAGATGAACGTCATGCCCATGATGCCGGCCTTGGCCGCGCCATAGTTGCTCTGGCCGAAGTTGCCCCGCAGGCCGGCTGACGAGGTGATGTTGACGATCCGGCCGTAGCCGGCCTCCTTCATCACTGCGGCGGCGTGGTGGGCACAGTTGAACGTGCCTTTCATGTGCACCGCGACCACCGCGTCGAAGTCGGCCTCCTCCATCTTGAGCAGTGACCGGTCGCGCACGATGCCGGCGTTGTTGACCAACACGTCGAGGCGGCCGAAGGCGTCGACCGCGGTCTGCACGATTCGCCGTGCGCCGTCGAAGTCGGAGACCGAGTCGTAGTTGGGCACGGCGCGGCCGCCCGCGCGCTCGATCTCCTTGCACACCTGCGCCGCGGGATCCTCCTCGGTACCGCGCCCGTCGACGCTCACGCCGACGTCGTTGACGACCACGGCTGCGCCCTCGCTCGCGAGACAGAGCGCGAACTCGCGCCCGATGCCGCGCCCCGATCCGGTGACGATCGCCACACGTTCTTCGAGCAGTGCCATGTCAGCCTCGCTTCGCGACGACGGCGGTGGCCGCGCCGGTCAGGCACGAGTCACCGTTCTGGTTCGTGACGGCGCACTCGACGTCAACGAGCGCGTCGCCGTGCTCTTCACGCTTGCCGGTGACCTTCGCGGTGCAGGTGAGCGTGTCACCCGGCCACACCTGTTTCGAGAACCGCATCTGGAACCGGCGCAGCGCCTCGGCACCGAAGAAGTCCTTGAGGACCCGCGCCATGAACCCTGCCGTGAGCATGCCGTGGCCGAACACCGACGGGTTGCCAACCTGCGTGGCGATCGTGTCGTCGTGGTGCATCGGGTTGAAGTCGCCGGACGCGCCGGCGTAGCGCACGAAATGCGTACGGGTGAGGTTCTCGACGACGAGGGGCGGCAACTGGTCGCCCACCGAGAGATCCGCGAAGACCGGCACGCTCGTCTGTGTGCTCACGCTTGCATCCTCCTGCTTGCCCGGCCGTGGGTGAGCGAGCGTATCCGGATCGCCCGCGTTCTGTGACATGAACGTCAGCTCCCTCTAGTGTGCCGAGGATGGCGCGCCCCAAGGTCGCGGTGAGCGACACGCCGGTGCCCGACCGGGCCGTTCGTGACCGCGGACGGCGCACTCGCTGCAAGCTGCTCGAGGCAGGCGTGCGCGTCTTCGCGGAGCGCAACTTTCATGGTGCGCGCGTCGACGACATCGTCAAGATCGCGAAGACGTCGCACGGCACGTTCTACCTCTACTTCTCCAACAAGGAAGACCTGTTCAACGCGCTGGCGACCGACGTGGCCGAGCAGATGATCGCCTTGGCCGAGTCGGTGCCCGCCATCACGCCCGACCACGCGGGCTACGAGGCACTGCGCGCGTGGCTGGCGCAGTTCTCGCAGCTGTACGAGCACTACGGGCCCGTGATCCGTGCCTGGACGGAAGCGGAGATCGGCAACAACGACTTCGGCCGGCTCGGTGCCGACGTGCTCGCCGAGTTCACGCGTGTGCTCGCGAAGCGGATCCATGATCATGTCGCGACCGACTTGGATGCCGACGTCGCTGCACTCGCGGTCGTTGCCATGGTCGAGCGGTGCAACTATTACGTGATCTCCGGTCAGGTCGACATCAGTCGCAGACGCATGCTCGACACGCTCGCGACGGTCACGCACGCGGGGCTCTTCGGTGGCCGCGGGCGCCGTCCGCGGCCCGGGTCGTAGACGCGCCGACGGCTGCCTGCTGCTAGCCCGCGAACGACAGGTCCATGGCGGCTATTTCGGTTGTGTTCTGGTTCAACTGACTCACCGACAGAAGGCACTTCTGCTGCGCACTGCACACAATGTTGTTCGCGCCAAACGGGCCTTTCTTCACGACATAGTCGACGGTCATGTCACCCTTCGCATCCGACGTCAGCGCCCTGATCCCAGGGGCATCGCAATCATCCCGGCTGGTCACCTCCCCCTTGTCGGCGCACTCGCTGATACCGAGACCCTGCTCGTTGGGCTTGAACCCCGACGCCGTGACGTGCACGGTCTGCCCGTCAGTGAGACGCGTCGCCGGGGTCACCGTGATCGTCGGGCGCGCCTTCGCCTTCTTGGTCGTCGACGTCGTCTTCTTGCTACTGCTGCTACTGCCGCTGCTGCAGGCACCCACGACGAGGCCGAGCGCCGCGAGCACGCACATCAACCGGATCACTGTCTTCGCGGACCGCATCAATCTCTCTCCCCCCTTGTCGGCGACCACCACCGGCCTCGGCGAGATGATCTTCCTTCGCTATGCCCTCGCGCCCCGCTTACGACCCCCGGCAAGCCCACACACTCAATCACGCGTTGCTGCGTCGGATGGCACGATCGTCTGTGCCAAGGTACGAGGCAATCACGAGGGGGTTTTCGCGCACCGCGTCCGGTTCCCCTTCGGCGATCACGGCACCGGCCTCCATGCAATAGATGCGGTCAGAGATCGTGAGGATCAACGGGAGGTCATGTTCGACGACGATCAACGTCGCGTCGAGCTCTTGCTGCACGCGCACAATCAGGGGACCGAACGCCTCAGCCTCGCGCTGGGCGACGCCGGCCGTCGGCTCGTCGAGGCACACGACCCGCGGCGCGACGGCGAGCACCGCGCCGAGCTCGACGATCCTCCTCGTCCCGGTCGACAGCTCGGCGATGAACCGGTCGGCGTAGCGACCGAGCCCGAGGAAGTCGATGAGCTCCGCGGCCTCCGCGCGTTTCGATCGCTCGCTGCGGGTGGAGCGAGGGAGCCACAGCAGCGAGCCCCAGAATGACGTCCTCCCGCGCGCTTCGAGCGCGAGCTGCACGGTCTCCCGTACGGTGAGCTCGGGAAAGAGCGTCGCGGCCTGGAAGGCGCGGCCCAGCCCTGCGCGGGCTCGTCGGTGCGGGGGAAGCTCGCTGACGTCGCGCCCGAGCAAGTTCACGACCCCGTTGCTCTCGACGTAGCCGCCGATCGCGTTCAGCAACGTCGACTTGCCGGCGCCATTCGTGCCGATCAGACCGATGACCTCGCCCGGATTGGCTTGAAAGTCAACGGAGTCGACGGCGGCGATGCCACCGAAGTGCACGGTCAGACCCATGGTCGACAGGACGCTTCCATCAGCATTCAACCGGACCTGATCCCGCGACGCCGTTCGGGTCAGGGAGGCCGGCGGTGCCGTTCGGGTCTTTGCGGGTCGCTCGGGAAGGCGTTTCTCCAGCCAGTTCAGCACCGAGCCCCGAAACCAGTAACCGATCTGCGTGAACCCACCCGGGATGTACAACAGGATGATCAGGAGGCCAATGCTCGACGTGAAGAGCGGCACCGTCTTGTTGCTCGGCCAGAAGGCCGGCAACCCGATGACCCACAACGCACCCACGACCGCGCCCGCGAGGCTCCCCAGACCACCGATTACTGCGACCGCCACGATCGTCAGTGAATCTTCGATCCGGAAGAACCGCTCCGTGTACCCGACCGTGACGACGAGCCCTCCGAGGAGCGCGCCGCCGAACCCGGCGACGAAGCCGCTGAGAGCGAACGCGGTCAGCTTGGTGCGGGTCGGCGAGACCGTGAGCGCCGCCGCGGCCGGCTCGTTCTCGCGCACCCCGATGATCGAGCGGCCGATGCCCGTGCGCCGAAGATGCCCGACGACCAGGAGGACGATCACGAGCGCGGCCAACGTGAAGTAGTAGTAGTTGCGGTTGAGGTTCGCGAGGTCGATCGGTCCGAGCTTGCCTCGCGGCAGGTCGACGGTGAGCGCGTCCGATGTCCCCACGAAGATCGGTCGCGGGAAGATGTAGTCCTGCGCCGCGATGGCGAATGCCAACGTGCTGATCGCGAGCAGGAGTCCCTTCACGCGCAGCACACCCGCACCGATGACGACCGCGATGAGACAGGCCACGACCGCGCCGAGGAACAGGGCAGGCACGAACGGTACCTTCGGGAGCCGGCCCTGGATGACGCGTGTCGAGCGCCAGCCGATGTCGACGGAGACGCCGCGCACGAATGCGGCCCCGCTCAACGCGCCGATTCCCGCGAACGCCATCTGGCCGAGCGAGAGCTGACCGCCCCAGCCGGTCAGGATCGTGACGGACACCGCGCACACCGCGAACGCGAGCACCATCGCGTAGGTCTGCTGGTGGAACGACTGGCGCACGATCAGCGGCAGGACGATCGCGAACACCAACGCGAGCCCGGCGAGGAGCTGGGGCATACGGCGTACCCACCAGATCTCTCGCAGCCGCTCCGGAATGGGTGGGACCCGAGGTGCGAACGAGAAGCTCTCGGCGCCTGAGTCGTCGGCACGGCTCATGCGCGCGACGAGCACGAGCACGATGATCAGGAGCACGAACTGCACGAGCCCGACCGTGTTCGGGAAGTTGAACACGACGAGCTGGTACAGAAGGCCGACGGCCACTGCCCCGACGACCGCGCGTGGGAACGATCGCATGCCGCCGATGAGCGCGGCCGTCAAGCCGAGCAGCAGCGTGTCGGGCCCGATCGACGTGAGGTCGGACGAGCCTTGCACGGTTGCGTACAGGATGACCGAGACGGTGGAGAGGAACCCGGCGATGGTCCAGAGCGCGGTCGACATCATCTTGGGGCTGATGCCCGTGAGACGTGCGAGGTCGGCGTTGGTGGATGACGCGCGAACTGCCACGCCGAAACGGGTCCGACCGAGAAGCCACCACAGGCCGAACGCGATGAGCGGCACGACGATGATCGCCAAGATCTCCGGGCCCTGCACGGTGACACTGCTGAGCTGCCAGTGGCTGGTGATCGGGCTCGGGAACGCGGTCTGGAACTGCCCGGTGCGGTACGCGGGCAGGGTCATGGTGACGGCGCGGGCGAACTCGGCCACGCCGATCGTCGCGACGAGCACGATCACGCGCGGCGCGCGAAACAGCCGCCGGATCACCGTGAGCTCCACGATCGTGCCGGTGAGGGTCCCGATGAGCAGCGCCACCACGAGCGCGGGCCAGTACGGCCAGTGCGACTTGACCACCATGACCGCGAGCAGCGCCGTCGCCGGAAGGCCGAGGTCACCGACTGCGAAGTTGATCACGCGGCTCGACCGGTAGATGAGCACAATGCCCATCGCGATGAGCGACACGATCATGCCCTGGACGAAGCCGTTGAACAGCAGGTTGGCGGTCCAGATGTGGGGCTGGAGGACCGAGGCCAGCATCAGCCGCCCTCGGTCCCGAAGCAGACGGCGCGCGCAAGGTCGTCGCGATCCGTCAACTCCTCCGCCGGGCCTTCGAACTTCACCGTGCCCTTCTCGAGGAAGATTGCCCGGTCGGAGATGGCAAGCGCGACGTTCAGCGACTGCTCGACGATCACCATGGTCTGACCGCGCTCGCGCAGCTCGTCGACGATCCGCAGCATGCGTTGGACGACGACCGGCGCGAGCCCGAGCGAGAGCTCATCGATGAGCAGGATCTCGGGTCGGTGGATGAGCACACGCGCGAGTGCGAGCATCTGCTGCTGTCCCCCCGACAAGCTCTGCGCCGGTTGGGCACGTACGGGAGCGAGCAGGGGGAAGATCTCGAGGACCTCCGAGATACGTCGCGCGACGTCCGACTTGCTGCCTCCGCCAAGCCACGCGCTGACCGCGAGGTTCTGCTCGACGGAAAGGCTCGGGAACACGCCTTTGCCACCGGGGAGCGAGACGATACCGAGCCGGGCTCGTTGCTCGGGCGATACAAAGGTGACGTTGCGCCCGTCGAAGCGAACGACCCCGCGCTCGGGTACCTCGAGACCTGCGACGACGCGCAGAATCGTCGACTTGCCGGCGCCATTGGTGCCGAGGAGCGCCACGCATTCACCGCGGTGGATCTCGAAGTTCACGTCGAACAGCACCTGCACCGCGCCGTACGAGAAATCGACATTCACGACCTGCAGGACGGGCGTGTTCAGACCCTCTTCGGTTCGCTTGCGATGCTCCTCCTGCTCTTCGAGGAGCTCCTCGACGACCAGCGACAGGTCGTTGCGGATAAACCGCGCGCCGTTCATCAGGAGCAGGCTGCCGATGATGCTGCTCGGGACTCCGAGCACGAGCACGGCGCCGCGGACGCCGATCGCGTTGGTGAAGAAATCGGCGAGGATGCCGCCGGCGAATCCGCCGATCAGCACGATGTACATCACGCCCATCGCCACGCCGAGGCCCCGCAGGCGATAGGGGCAAACGGCTTGGAGGACAGGCGTGACCATCGCGAACGCGCACGCGGTGAGGACCGCCTGCGGTACGCCCCAGATCACAAAGAAGACGACACTGTGGGTCGAGACCTGCAGGGGCGTGAACAGCGCCGAGGGCATGATCAGCAAACCGACGAGCATGAGCGCCTTCGCCGGGTCTTTGCGGTACGTCCGATCGAAGTGCGCGCCGACCGGGTAGAGAAATGGCACCGCCGCGTATCCCGCGATGCTCAGGATGAACCCGCGCTCCAAGATGTTGGTCACGTGCAGCGTGTCGTTCAGGTAGAGCACCTGCAGGCTGCCGAGAGCGAAGATGCCGAAGCCCAGTGCCGCAAACGCGGCGATCGACGTCCGGATCGTGCTGATCTTCTTCAGGCGCGCGAACGCCGCCTCCATCGAGGGATGGGCCGGGTTCTCGTCCTCGAGCACCTCACCGAGGACGTCGGCCTTCTCGTATTGCCCGCGCGGCGGCTCGCGCATCAGGAATGCGGCGAGACCGAGGGCAATGCCGGGGATGCCGAAGAACACGAACGCCCAGCGCCATCCCTCGGCGCCGCCTACCCAGACAGCGATCGCGCCGACGAGGACGGGACTGACGTTGCCGAGGATCTGCTGGCCGAGGTTCATGACCGCCGACATGCGGGCCCGGATGCCGATCGGGTAGTTGTCGGCGATGAGCGGCGGCTGCACCGCGATGCCGCTTGCCTTCGCAACGCCGGTGAGGCACACGGTCCAGAAGAACATGAGAGCGTTCACCGCGGCGCCGGTGAGAAACGTGAAGAACGAGGCGACGAGACTTGCGATGGCGACGATCGGCACGCGACGGAAGCGGTCGGCGAGCCATCCCATCGGGATCGCGCCCAGGGCGTAGAACAAGCCGGACGCCGTCCCGATGAACACGGCGGTACCACTGCTGATGTGGAACGCCGTGCGCAGGTTGGGCGTGACCGCCTGGACCGCGTTGAGGGTCAGCTGATCGAGGGAGATCGTCAAACCCAAGATGACGAACATGCGCGCGCCACCCTTGGCGAGCGCCTGACGGAAGCTGACCGGTTCGGAGTGGACTCCGGGGAGCAGGTCGTCCGGGAAGATCACCTGCTCCTTGGCGCGCGCCTGTGCCGCCTGGCGCGCCGCCTCCTCGTCGAGCACCGCGGCAGCGAGTCCGGCGACGTCGCTGCGCGATTCCTCCACGGGTGGCTGCCTCGGCCGTGGTCGTTAGTTTCCGGGCACGTTCCGCAGCGGCGAGAGCGCCTTCCAGTTGCCGTCGGGCCGGATCGAAGAGTCGAAGGCCTGCAAATGGAAGCTGTCGTCGATGTCGTACTTGCCCGCGCGCAATGAAGCGTACGGGCCGCCGCCGCGGTTGGTGATCGCACCGAATTTGTCGACGGTATTGATCCAGTTCGTGTTATTGAGGTTCTTGCCGACCCGGGTCCCGATGTCGTGGAACATCGTCAACACCTGACAGGCGTCGTTGATCGACCCGTTGGTGTCGAGCGTCTTGCCGCCGGGAGCTTTGACCGTCTGCTCGGCGTTGGGCGCCGTCTTGCCCGTGTACTTCTTGTAGATCGCGGCGCAGTACGCCCAGTTGGCGCTCTTGTCGTACTCCGATGGCGTCGGGCCCTGGGCCGTGACAATCCCCTCGTACGGGTTGGGCTTGATGCCCGCATGGGTGTCATCCTGCGCGGAGCTCTTGACGTCGCCGGTGTCGGTCATGAGGAAGACCTTCGGCATGGCCTTACGAATCGCCGACACGAACTGCTTCGACGACACGCTGTCGCCCGACAGGAAGATGGCGTCGACGTGCTCGCTCTTCCAGCGCTCGATGAAGCTGTCGAGCTGCGTGAGAGCAGCCGAGGTGTCGGAACCACTAATCGACAGGATCCCGGTCGTGCCCGTCGCCACCCCGATCTTCTTCAGGGCGGGCAGAACGGCGGTCTTGATTGTGCTCGCCGCGGTGGAGTCACCGAGCGCCGCGACTTTCTTGCCCTTGAGGGTGTGCTGCTGCCCGAGAAGATCGATGACGGCCTTGGCAGTGCGTTCGTTCGTCGCACCCGGGTAGACGACGAGGCCAGGCGGGTTGGCGCCGATGATCGGCTGCGTGAGATTGAAGGTCATCAGCACCCGTTGGTGCTGCTTCGCCACGCAGCCTTGCGTGTCGCCGGAGAAGTCGATGACGGTGCCCATCACCGCGAAGACCTTGTCGTCCTCGGTGAGCTTCGTGCAGACCGCGAGGGGTCCGGCGCTCCCGATCGGGCAATACGAGTCGTACACCGGCACGATCTTGCGACCCGCGACGCCGCCCTGCGCGTTGATGTTGTCGATGTACGCCTGGTAGACCTGCTGCTGGTTCTC
>DASVIY010000173.1:0-3039 GCA_036386195.1 Acidimicrobiia bacterium
CCTGTTCTACGGCTTGGGAGCGGATGGCACCGTGGGCGCGAACAAGAATTCCATCAAGATTATCGGTGAGGACACCGACAACTACGCCCAGGGATACTTCGTGTACGACTCGAAGAAGTCGGGGTCGATGACGGTCTCGCACCTGCGCTTCGACGACGAGCCCATCCGGTCCACCTACCTCGTCTCGCGCGCCAACTTCGTCGGCTGTCACCAGTTCGGGCTCCTCGATCGTGTCGACGTGCTCGACGTCGCCGAGCCCGGTGCGACACTTCTCCTCAACAGCCCCTACGGGCCCGACGACGCGTGGGAGCACCTGCCGCGTGAGGTCCAGGACCAGATCCTCGAGCGCGGCCTCGACCTGTGGGTGATCGATGCGAACGCCGTGGCGCGCGACGCCGGCCTCGCGGGCCGGATCAACACCATCATGCAGATCTGCTTCTTCCGGCTGTGCCCGGTGATGCCGCTCGACGAGGCCACGGCCGCGATCAGGGCGTCGATCGTCGACGCATACGGCAAGCGCGGCGGCGTCGTGGTCGACGCAAACCTCGCCGCCGTCGGCCACGCGCTCGATGCGCTGCACCGCGTCGACCTCACCGGCAAGACCTCCTCGGCGCCACTGCGCCGGCCGGTCGTCGCACCCGACGCGCCCGACTTCGTCCAACGGATCACCGCGATGATGATGGCCGGCCGCGGCGACCTGCTCCCCGTCAGTGCGCTGCCGGTTGACGGCACGTTCCCCACCGGCACTGCCCGCTACGAGAAGCGCGGGATCGCGGCCGAGATCCCGATCTGGGACCCCGACATCTGCATCGACTGCGGCCGGTGCGCAATCGTGTGTCCCCACGCCGCGATTCTCATGAAGGTGTACGAGCCCGGAGTTGTCGGCGGCGACAACGCACCGGCCGAGTTCCGCTCGAAGGATTTCCGGTCGCGCGACCTTCCCGGCATGCGTCTCACGATCCAGGTCGCGCCCGACGACTGCACGGGCTGCGGTGTGTGCGTCGACGTGTGCCCCGCGAAGTCGAAGTCGGAGGTGAAGCACAAGGCGATCAACATGGAGCCGATCGCGCCGCACCTCGAGCGCGAGCGCACGAGCTTCTCGTTCTTCGGCGAGATCGCTCCGCTGCCGACCGGCGCGCTCGACCCCGCGTCGGTCAAGGGCGCGCAGGTGCGCGAGCCGTTGTTCGAGTTCTCGGGCGCGTGCGCGGGATGCGGCGAGACCCCCTATCTCAAGCTGCTCACCCAGCTGTTCGGCGACAGACTCCTGATCGCGAACGCGACCGGTTGCTCGTCGATCTACGGGGGCAACCTCCCGACCACGCCATGGGGCACCGACCGTGCCGGGCGCGGCCCCGCGTGGTCGAACTCGCTGTTCGAGGACAACGCGGAGTTCGGGCTCGGAATCCGCCTCGGGCTCGACGCACAGGTTCACACCGCCCGGACGCTGTTGCGCGAGCTCGCCCCGCATGTGGGCGGCGAGCTCGCGGGCAACGTCCTCGCCGCGGATCAGGGCGACGATGCGGGGGTTGCGGCGCAGCGCGTTCGTGTCGAGGGCCTCCGCGACCGGCTCCTCACGCTCGCCCAGGGTGCAGGTGGATCGGCGCGAGCGGCGCGCAGTCTGCTCGAGGTCGCGGGGGCGCTCGTGCGCAAGAGCGTGTGGATCGTGGGCGGCGACGGCTGGGCGTACGACATCGGGGCGGGCGGCCTCGACCACGTGCTCGCGACCGGGCGCAACGTCAATGTGCTCGTGCTCGACACCGAGGTGTACTCCAACACGGGAGGCCAGGCGTCCAAAGCGACGCCGCGGGGCGCCGTGGCGAAGTTCGCCGCCTCCGGAAGCGCGACCCCGAAGAAGGATCTCGGGATTCTGTCCACGACGTACGGCGACGTGTACGTCGCCCAGGTCGCGGTGGGCGCGAACGACATTCAAACGGTCAAGGCGTTCGTCGAGGCAGAGGCGTGGGCGGGCCCGTCGCTCGTTATCGCGTACAGCACGTGCATCGCGCACGGGATCGATATGAGCAAATCCATGTCGCACCAGCGCGACGCGGTACGCAGCGGTCACTGGCCGCTGTACCGCTACCACCCGGGCCACGACGAGCACACCCACCCGTTCCAGCTCGACTCGAAGGCGCCCACCATGCCGCTGGCCGAGTTTGCAGCGGCCGAAGGCCGCTACGCGGTGCTCGCCCGCAGCGACCCTGAGCACGCGCGCGAGCTCCTGGTTGCCGCGCAGGCCGACGTTGACGAGCGGTGGCGGCTCTACGAGCAGCTTGCCGGGATCGAGCGCACCACCCACGACGGGTTCGGGCACGGCGAACCGCCGGTCACCGAGGATTCCTCGTGATCGACCTCACGACGCGCTACCTCGGCCTCGATCTGCGCAGCCCGCTCGTCGCGTCCGCAGGTCCGTTGACCCAAGAGCTCGACACGCTGCGCCGCCTCGAGGCCGCGGGCGCGGCGGCCGTGGTGCTGCCCTCGCTGTTCGAGGAGGACATCGTGCACGCGGCACAGTCGGTCGACCGGCTCCTCTCGGCCGGCACGGAGAGCTTCCCGGAGGCGCTCTCGTACCTCCCCGAGATGGCCGACTACGACACTGGTCCCCGCCGCCACATCGAGCTCGTCGAAGCTGCGACATCGGAGCTCGGCGTTCCGGTGATCGCGAGCGTGAACGGCACGACGCCGGGCGGCTGGGTTCGCTACGCGGGTGAGCTCGCGCGCGCCGGAGCCCACGCGATCGAGCTGAACCTGTACCAGGTCGTCGCCGACGTCGACGCGACCGCGGCCGACGTCGAGGCGCACATGGCCGAGCTTGTCGCCGCGGTGCGAGCCGAAGTCGACGTGCCGCTCGCGGTGAAGATCGGCCCGTGGCTCACCGCGCCCGCGCACACGGCGCGCGCGCTCGTCGACGCGGGAGCAGACGGGCTGGTGCTCTTCAACCGCTTCTACCAGCCCGACATCGATCTCGAGACGCTCGAAGTGCGCCCGCACCTCGTGTTGAGCACATCAGTGGAGTCGCGCCTTCCGCTCCACTGGATC
>DASVIY010000174.1:0-8509 GCA_036386195.1 Acidimicrobiia bacterium
GAACGATGTCGGATTCGTCCGCGGACTGATGGAGAAGACCACTGGCATCGCCAAGGACCGCCTGCTCCCGAGCTTCACGAAGGTGCGGTTCTCCAAATGGTTCCACCGGCACCGACCGCCTGTGCCCGGCGCCGCAGGCGACACGGTTGCGCTATTTCCGACGTGCCTGGTCGAGTACCAGGATCCCGAGATCGGCAAGGCGACGGTCGCCGTGTTCGAGCGCAACGGCCTCGCGTGCGAGCTCCCCGAGGGTCAGGTGTGCTGCGGCATGCCGTGGCTCGACACCGGTGACGTGCCGAAGTTCGAGGAGCACGCGCAGCGCAACGTCGCCGCGCTCATCGGCGCGGTCAAGGAAGGGCGCGATGTCGTCGTGCCTCAACCGACCTGCGCGTACGTGCTGAAGAACGAGTACGGCGACTTTCTCGGTACCGACGACGCCCGCCTGCTCGCCGAGCACACGTTCGACGTCTCCGAATACTTGATGGCGCGGCACAAGCAGCGGCCGCTCGACACCGACTTCGGCGGCACGACGTACGGTGCCATCACGTGGCAAGCGGCGTGTCATTACCGGGCCCAGCAAATGGGCCCGAAGAGCAAGCAGCTCATGGAGCTCACGGGCGCGAAGGTCACGATGATCGAGCGCTGCGCCGCGATCGACGGCACGTGGGGGCTCCGGGCCGAGAACGTCGAGATGTCGAAGAAGATCGCCAAACCCCTGATGGAAGCAGTGTCGAAGGCCGATGCGGAGGTCGTGGCGGGCGACTGTCATCTCGCCAACACGGCAATCACGGAAGGTACCGACCGCACGCCGTTGCACCCGATGCAGGTGCTGGCGCGTGCATACGGCGTCGATGGCACCGGCACGGAGGACGCGTGATGCGCAAGCTCGGCCTCGACGACATCAAGGATCTCCGCGCATACGAGCGCGAGCGTGACGAGTTCCGCAAAGAGATCATCGCGATGAAGAAGCTGCGACGGGTGCAACTCGGTGACTTGATCACACTCGTGTTCGAGAACACCGAGACCATGCGGTTCCAGATCCAGGAGATGGCGCGCATCGAGCGGCTCATCACCGACGCGCAGATCGAGCACGAGCTCAGCACCTACAACGCGCTGATCCCCGATCGTCGCGAGCTGTCGGCCACGTTGTTTCTCGAGCTCACCGGCGACGAGCAACTGCGGAAATGGCTCCCGAGGCTCATGGGAATCCAGCGCGCGGTGAGCTTCTGGCTCCCGGACGGGTCGCGTGCGCAATGCGTCCCCCAAGACGAGGAACGTCTCACGCGCGACGAGATCACGACCACCGTGCACTACCTGAAGTTCCCGTTCTCGGATGAGCAGGTCGCGTCGTTTCGCGCGCAACCCGGCACGCGCCTCGTCATCGACCATCCCGCATACGACGCCGTCGTCGAGTTGAGCGACGAGCAGCGCGCGGAGCTCGCACGCGACCTCGAGGCCTGAGCCGGCGTGCACGTCGAGATCCAGCGTCTCGACCCCGATCTGCCGTTGCCCGCGTCGCAGCATCCCGACGACGCCGGGTACGACCTGCATGCCCGCCTCGACGCGGTGCTGCCGGCCGGAGGAGGGCGCGAGCTCGTGCCGACGGGCGTCGCGGTCGCGATCCCACCGGGGTTCGCAGGGTTCGTGCAGCCGCGCTCGGGCCTCGCGCTACGTCACGGCGTCACGTGTCTCAACACCCCCGGCCTCATCGACCCGGGATACCACGACGAGCTCAAGGTCCTGCTCGTCAACACGGACCCGGAAGCTGGATACCTGGTCAAGCGGGGCGATCGCATCGCGCAGCTCATCGTGCAGCGATACGAGCTCATCGAGTGGATCGAGGTCGACGACCTCGGTCACAGCGAGCGCAACGTCAAGGGCTTCGGCTCCACCGGCCGCTGAACGCGCGCACCGCAGCACCACCTGAGGCAGCCGACAGCCCGGCGGATAGCCTGCGGCCCATGCCGCATGACCGGAAGTTTCGCTTTGGCGTGATGGTGCCGCGGGCCGAGTCCGCGCACGAGTTTTGTGAGACCGCCCGTCAAGCTGAGGATCTCGGCTACTCCACGCTGTTCGTGCCCGACCATTTCGTCGATCATCCGCTCGCGCCTCTGCCCGCGCTCGCGACGGCCGCCGCGGTCACCACCGAGCTGCGCGTCGGCCCGCTGGTACTCGGCAACGACTACAAGCATCCGGTCGTGTTGGCGCGAGAGGCCGCCACGCTCGATCTCCTGTCCAACGGGCGCCTCGAGCTCGGCCTCGGCGCGGGCTGGATGACCGCCGACTACGAGAAGGCGGGCCTGACGCGCGACTCCGCCGGTGTGCGCATCGCCCGGCTCGCCGAGTCGATCACGGTGCTGAAGGGTCTTTTTGCCGACGGCCCGTTCACCTTTCACGGGCAGCACTACACCATCAACGAGCTCGACGGTCACCCCAAACCGGTGCAGCGACCACATCCGCCATTCCTCATCGGTGGCGGTGCACCCAAGGTGCTCGGGCTCGCGGCGCGCGAAGCGCAGATCATCGGCGTCAACGCCAACCTGCGCAGCGGCGAAGGCGAGTCGAGCGACGCCGCCAACTCACTCGCGCCGGCCCGCACCGACGAGAAGCTCGCGGCCGTGCGCGACGCGGCCGGCGACCACTTCGACGACCTCGAGATCCAGACCCTCGTCGGGTTCGTGCACTTCACCGACGATGCGAGCTCGATCGCCGATGTGATGGCCGGAGGCTTCGGCGTGTCGCCGAAGGATGCACTCGACGCCCCGGTCACGCTCGTCGGTACGGAGAACGAGATGATCGAGCTGCTCGAAACGCGCCGGGCGCGGTGGCAGATGAGCTATCACGTGATCCCGCGCGAGGCGATGGTCCAGTTCGCCCCCGTGCTCGCCAAGCTCGCCCGCACGTAGTTCACCGGCGAGGAGGCACGCGTGGCCAAGCCGTTCCGGTTCGGGGTGCAATGCGGTCCCGTTGCGTCGGGCAGCGAATTCGGAGCGCGCGTGCGCGCAATCGAGGCGAGCGGCTACTCCACGCTGTTCGTGCCCGACCATTTCATCGACCAGCAGCTCTCGCCGATGGTCGCCCTGGCCGCGGCCGCGGAGGCGACGACGACCTTGCGCGTGGGCACACTCGTGCTCGGCAACGACTATCGCCACCCGGCGGCGGTTGCCAAAGAAGCCGCGACGATCGATCTGCTCTCTGATGGGCGCATCGAGCTCGGGATCGGTGCCGGGTGGATGACTTCCGACTACGACGCGCTCGATCTCGTCTACGACTCGCCCGGTACGCGTATCGCCCGGCTTGCCGAGGCGATCGCCGTCATCAAGGGGTGCTGGTCGCCGGGCGCGTTCAGCTTCTCGGGTGAGCACTACACGATCGCCGCGTACGACGCGACGCCGAAGCCGGTGCAGGAGCCGCACCCACCGGTGCTCGTCGGCGGTGGCGGCCGGAAGGTGTTGTCGCTCGCGGGCCGTGAGGCCGACATCGCCGGCATCAATCCCAACCTGCGTGCCGGCGCGCTGACGGCCGACGCGGTGCAGTCCTCGCTCGCCGATCTCACTGCCCAAAAGATCGAGTGGGTTCGTGAGGCGGCGGGGGAGCGCTTCGATGAGATCGAGTTGCAGATCCGCTACTTCCTGACCGCCGTCACCGACGACCGGCGTGGCCTCGCCGAAGCGCTGGCCCCGGCCTACGGGCTCACCGCCGACGAGGCGCTCGAGTCGGGCGTCGCGCTGGTGGGCACGGTCGACGAGATCTGCGATCAGCTCGTGCAACGGCGCGACGAGTGGGGCGTGTCGTACGTCATCATCGGCGATGACAACGTCGAGGCGTTCGCCCCTGTCGTGGCCCGCTTGGCGGGCACCTGAGCAGACGCTCCGGCGGGCGGGCGCGCTATTCTCGATGCCTCGCGCGGACGTGGCTCAGTTGGTAGAGCGCAACCTTGCCAAGGTTGAGGTCGCGGGTTCGAATCCCGTCGTCCGCTCCACAACCAGCCTCTCCATGGAGGTTGTGACGTGGCTACGGACACGTGCACGCACCTGGACCAGATCGGCAACGTCGAGCCCCGCGCCGTCGGGTGTGAGGAGTGCCTCGCGACCGGCCAGCGGTGGATGCACTTGCGTCTCTGCATGACGTGCGGACACGTCGGCTGCTGCGACAACTCACCGGGACGTCACGCGACGAAGCATTTCCACGCGAGCGCGCATCCGATCATCCAGTCGTTCGAGCCCGGTGAAGAGTGGTGGTGGTGTTACGTCGACGAGCTGGCTTTCGAGCTCGCCGACGCGCCGTCCTTCGCCCATCCCTGAGACGCCGCGAGGTCGTTCACACGTTGCCCGAGGTCGTCGAGCAGCGATTTGCTGTGCTCCAGCGCGTCGCGTTCGTCGGCGAGGATCGCCGCGAACGCACGCCGGCAAACGGCGAGATTCGGTGTCTCGATGGCGGGCGTGTCGGGATGGTCGAGCAGCAGCGTGAGCAGGCGTTCCGCCGAGTCGAGGCGGCCCCACAGGTAGTCGTTCTCACGGTGACTCCGGTTGAAGAACGCGCCGAAGTGGTGCAGCGACACCCCCTTGAGCTTCTGTTCGCCGGGACGGCTGAGCAGGGTCGAGTCGATCGGGCTCATCCGCAACACATCGACGCGATCGCGCTCGCCCACGTCGCTGATCGCTTCGATCGGGTACACGAGGATGTCCCAGAACGGGAAGCCGAGCTCGCGGACGATGAGATCGCCCCGTACTTCGTCGCTCCACGGGGCGGTGAACTCGACAATGTTGCGATAGAGATCCTGCTCCAACGTCGGCAGCCGCGCCGCCACCTGGTAGCGAATCGCCTGACGCAGCGCGTCGAGCTGGTCGCGATGAGCGGTGACGAACTCGGCCGGCGACGCATGGCGCTCGAGCACCCACGTGCGGAGCTTGTCCTCGTCGAAAAGCGTGGCGAGCAACGCCGAGGTGGACGGGTCACTCGCGAGATCGTCGGTGATGTCGTACAGCCCGCCGAGTTGCGCGTACAGGGTGGCCTTCGCTTGGTCGAGCTCGTCGCGGCTGGGGAACCCGGGCTTGTCGCTATCGGCGTACCACCAGCTCAACCCGGCGATGAGGAAGCGCAATCGGCGGTCGCGGTAGTCGAGGTCGAACGCCGCGAGGAAGTCGGTCTGCGCGTCGGTGGCGGCGACGTTCTGCGTCCAGAGCCCGCTGGTCTCGGCCCAGGAGCGCAGCACGCTCGTGACGAACAATGCGTGATACGAGCCCGGCGGAAAGCGGCGCGCGTTGGCGATGGCCGTCGCGTAGTTGTCGATCACTGTATGGATCCGCAGACGTACGTACGTCGCGAAGCTGAATCCCGCGGCCTCCGAGGCGCGTGCCTCGATCAGGCTGTGCCAGGCCGCGAGCTGTTCGAACGAAACTCTCGTCGGCAGGGATCCGAGATCGTGCACGACGAGATCACGCACGCGATCGCGGATCGTCTCGAAGCTCGCCTCGATGATGTCCCGAACCCGGTCGACGACCTCGTTGCGCACCGCGAGCCGCGCCAGATCGTCCACGATCGGTTCATCGCGCGGTATGCCGGCGAACGCGCCCCACATCGTGGCGTGCCAGCTGGGGGGCTGCGCTGCCGGCACCCCGGGCTTCTGTCGGCGCCCATTGCTCTCGGCGTGGGGGCTGGGATCGGGCTCGATGAACAGCAAGCGCCGGACAACTTCGTACGACGACGGCTTTCCCTTGATCGCGTCGATGGCACTGGCGAACGGGAAGTTGTCGAGCACGCCGCCGTCCACGAAGTAGCGCTCGCCCGCATCCTCACCGGCGAGCTCGTACAACGAGAAGAACTGCGGCAGCAGCTGCCGCAAGTTGGTGCCGTCGGGAAAGAGCTTGTCGTAGTCGTCGACGCTGATCGGTGGAAACGCACCGGGAAACGACGACGTGGCGCGTGCGGCGAACGCGAGCACATGGTTGAAGTCGCCGCCCAACTGGTTGTGGCCTTCGCGCTCGTAGGTGAACTGGAGCACATAGCGGTGGCTGATGTCGTGCACGAACTTCGGGTCCGCGATCGGGATCTCCCGGTTGAAGCCGCGGAAGTCGGTGATGGGCACGAAGAGATCGAGCCGGTGGTCGTCGGGCACGAGCGTCTCGACCTGCGGCAGTGTCGGCGCATCTGTATCCATCGCGGCCAACGCGTCGTGCAGCCACCGGCACATCTCGTCGCCGCGGAGTGGCGGCGCGACGGCGAGCGGCCGGTTGATCGACCGTACGACGAACCAGGCGAAGCGAAGCCCGGGTGGGAGCCAGCTCGGTCCGCGCAGCAGCTTCGCGATGTCGCCCTTGTCGAGCCAGAGTGCCTTGAGCTGGTCCTGCGACCGATTTTCCGCCAGGCCTTTCGCGAGGCAGATCCCGTTGATCCCGCCGGCCGAGGTGCCCGAGACGATGTCGACCACGACGCGTGTGCGGACACCTGCCGGGTTGGTGCCGAGCTCACCCGTTTGCATCCGCGCCAGGACGTCCCAATAGACGCGTTCGGTCTCGTGGTCTGCGAACGGGTTGTGCGTCGGGTCGTGCTCGAACGCCGCCGAGGCCCGCACGAGCTTGTGGATCTCCTTGGTGACGCCGTGCATGTAGATCGCCAAGGAGACGCCGCCGTAGCAGACCAGCGCGAGGCGCAGCTCGCGCACGTCGTCGGAGGGCCGAGTGTCAACCGGCTCGCGCGACATGACTTTTCCTCCCACTGCCCGCGACGGGATTCTGACACCAGCCCCGCGCCGGTTCGCGGCAATCCGCCACAGACGCGCGTAAAGAAATATTGTCCCGAAGTGGTCGAGGCCGGCGCGCTATCGGTGCAGCGAGGGGCGTGCCGCCGGCGTTTGCTCCGAGGGTGACGTTGTGGTGGGCGCCCCGGCAGAGAGCTTCACGAGGTCGCGGGCGGTCGCGAGCAGCACGAGGGCGCGGAGGAGCACGACGGGACCGATGACGTAGGGCGCGGCGCGGTGGTGGTCGAGGCCGAACGCGCCGACCACGCCCCACACGACCACGAACATCGCGGCGTCGACGGCGATGAACTGGCGATAGCGCGTGCGGCTGAGCGGCACGAGCGCGAAGAAGGGAAGCAGCCACAGGTCGTACTGCGGCGAGTACACCTTGTTCGCGAGGAGGAAGCCGATCAGCACGACGGCGCACGCGGGCATCGGATCGAGGCGGCGTCGCAGGCAGGCGACGGTGCACCAGGCGAGCACCCCCGCGGTCACGACGACGGTGATGACGGTGCCGATCGTCGGGAGGTCGGCGCGTGCGACCCAGGGCTCCATCCGTGGCGTGCGGGTCGCGTAGAACGACAGCGTGCCCCAGGTGGGTGGCCGGCGTCCGTGGAAGTGGAAGAAGAAGTCGAAGGCGCCCGGTGCAAACGCGAGTGGCACGTTGCACGCGGCGATCGTGACGATCGCGGCGGCGCTCACGGTTGCCGCACCGCGGCGGTCGCCGCGAGCCCATCGCCCGGCCGCGATGACAGGTACGAACAGGCCCGGATAGAGCTTCGCCGACGCGCCGAGGCCGAGCAGCACCCCCGCCGCGATCAGCGCGCCCGATTCGGCGGCGAGGAGTCCCACGGTGGCGGGAAGGACCGCGATGAGATCCCAGTTGAGCGTTCCGTAGAGCGCGAGCGTCGGCGCGCGCGAGAAGCGCATTGCGGTCGCCGGGCGCTTGCGGCCGAGCGCGTAGCCGATCGCCGCTGCGGCCGCGACGAGCATGACGGTGTTGGCGAGGAAGCGAGCGCGCGCGGTGTTGCCGGTGAGTCCGCCGAGATAGATGACGAGCCCGGTGACGCTCGGATACTCGAGCCCGTGCGCGAAGTAGGGCGGTGCGCCCGCGCTGATGTGGCGGAGATCGTACAGACGGGCGAGATCCGTGACCGCGAGGTCAGGCGCAAGGAAGCGGACTAAAGCGCCCGCGGCGACGACCAGTGCAGCGCTTCGCGCCGCGCGCCGGGGAGTGATGCCGACATCACGCGCGGAGCCTACGCGGGGGACCGACGCGTGCTGAGCGAGCCTCAATGATCCACGCGCTCGGAGCGCGCGGAAGCGGCAACGCGTTGCACGCCGGCAGTGGCGTCGACGAATGCGTCGACGGGCGTGGCGTGGGCGCACGCCGGCCCGGGCCGGTGCACTGCCGTTTGTGTGCTTGTGCCCGGTGGGTGCGCCACGTCGTAACAGGCGCCGGCACGGATCATGAGCAGTTGCGGCAACATCCATTGCGCCGTCACGTCGGCACCGGCGTCGTTGAGGTGCATGAGATCGGGACCCCGCACGTGCACGCCATTGACGGTGTCGGTCCAGTGCCCGCTCGGATCGAGGAATCGATTCAGGTCGAGCACCTGCACTCGCCCGGGGTTGGCGGCAGCGTTTTCGCGGAGCAACTCGTTCCAGCGATCAATCCATCTCGGGTTGTACTGCGAGCGAGACACGGTGATGGGTTGCGGCCACCCCATGACGTGGTACGGCGACGTGAGCAGCACGACCGGCGCGCCT
>DASVIY010000175.1:0-4953 GCA_036386195.1 Acidimicrobiia bacterium
CGACCCGGACCTGCGGATCGTCGCCGAGCCCGCGCACGATCCCGGCCAGCTGGAACCAGTCCGCGACAGCGAGCGCGTTGACGGGTGGATTGTCGACAACGACTTCGGCGATGCCGTGATCGTCAACCGTGTGGCCGATCCCCATGCGCGGTGATCCCAGCTTCGAGGGTGTGTGAGACGGGCGCACGACCGGCGCGATCGCCGGTTCCTCAACGACCCGTCAGCCGGTCGGTACCTTATCCGCATGACCAATCCGCTGGACATGTCGGGCCGGGCCGTGCTCGTGACCGGAGGATGCCGCGGCGTCGGCCGTGGTATCACCGAACGCTTCCTCGGCGCGGGCGCCGACGTCGTGATCTGTTGTCGCCACGAACCCGAGGAGCTCCCCACGGTCGGCGCCAACCGCGCGCACTTCCTCGCGGCCGATGTCCGCGAAGCGGCAGAGATCGACAAGGTGATCGGCTTCACGCTCGATCGGGTCGGGCACCTCGACGTGCTCGTCAACAACGCGGGTGGCTCGCCGCCGGTCGAGAGCGCGAGCGCGTCACCGAAGTTCTCCGCTGCGATCATCACGCTCAACCTGGTCGCGCCGCTCGTGCTCGCGCAACGGGCGAACGCCGTGATGCAGGACCAGCCGGGCGGCGGCGTGATCATCAACATCGCGAGCGTCAGCGGCATGCGTCCTTCACCCGAGACCGCGGCGTACGGTGCCGCCAAGGCCGGGCTGCTCAACCTCACGGAGACGCTGGCGGTCGAGTTCGCGCCCAACGTGCGGGTCAACGCCGTGACGGCGGGCATGGTCCGCACCGAGCAGGCGCATTTGTTCTACGGCGATGACGAGGGCATCGCGGCGGTTGCCGCGACCGTCCCACTCGGACGCCTGGCCGAGCCCTCCGATGTGGGCGACGCATGCCTGTTCCTCGCGTCCTCACTGGCGAGCTATGTCAGCGGTGCGAACCTGCTCGTGCACGGCGGCGGGGAGAGACCCGCCTTCCGCGACGCAGCCAGGAATACGAGCGGGTAACGATCGCGTAAGAGATCGTGCCCCGACTCAAATGTTGGCGCGGGCGCGCGCGACACTGACCAGATCGCGCGATTAACCCTTCCGCGCACGAGCCGGGCAACTCCGGGCTCGGGTCCTGGTTCAGGGCCGCCCCGGTGCTGCCGATAGATAACGAGTATGCCCGTGCACCCGTTCGAGATCCCCCGCGTTCGCACCATCGTGCGGCACAGCCTGCCCAATCTGCTCGAGAGCACGATCGTGCCCGTGGCGCTGTTCCTGATCACGCTGAACCTTCTCGGCGTCTGGGGTGCGATCACCGCCGGGCTGGTCTGGTCGTACGGCAACATCGCCCGGCGCCTGCTCACCGGTCGTCGCGTACCCGGGATGCTGCTGATCGGCGCCGTGACGCTCACCGCACGCACGGTGCTCTCGCTCGCGACCGGCAGCGTCTTCATCTACTTCCTGCAACCCACGCTGGGCACCGCCGCGATCGCGACGGCCTTTCTGCTGTCGGTGCCGATCGGTCATCCGCTCGCCCAGCGACTGGCCGGCGACTTCCTGCCCATCCCGGCCGGCTTCCTCGGCAACGAGCACGTGCGGCGCTTCTTCCTGAGGGTCTCCCTGCTGTGGGCGTTCACGCAGTTTGCGAACGCGGGCGTCACGTTCTGGCTCCTCACGAGCCAGTCGTTGACAACGTTCGTGATCGCGCGCCAGCTTGTGTCCGGCGCGCTGACAGCGACTGCAATACTCGTATCGGTGATCTGGTTCAAGCGGTCGATGCGTAACCACAGCTTGCTGGCACCGAGCCGGCGTGGGGGCAAGGTCGCACTCGCCACTGGATGATTCGTGAACGACTCGCTCATGACGCACGGCACGTTCACGACGCGTGATGGTGTCGCTCTCGCCGGCTCCCGCCGTCTCGTCGACGGCGCACCGCGCGCGGCCATCGTGCTCGTACACGGATTCACCGGGTCTGCGGCCGACCCGGCAGTGACCACGCTCGCGGAAGCGCTCCACGCGACCGGTCTCGACGTGGTGACGTACGACGGGCGGGGCCACGGCGGGTCCGACAGCACGTCGACCCTGGGCGACTTGGAGCGTCACGACGTGGCCGCCGCGGTCGCAGTGGCACGCGAGCGTACTGACCGCGTCGTGCTGGTGGGCGCGTCGATGGGCGCGATCGCGGTCGTGCGTTACGCAACCGAAGATCCGCATCTCGACGGCGTCGTCTCCGTCAGCTGCCCGGCCCGCTGGCGCCTCCCGCGCAACCTGATGGGCCTGTTCAGCGCCGGGCTCACCCGCACCGGTATCGGTCGTGCGCTCGCCGCCCGCCACCTGAATGTGCGCATCTCGCCGACGTGGAACAACCCGGAGCCGCCGATCGATCTCATCGCGCGTATCACCGCGCCGGTCGCACTGGTACACGGCTCACTCGACAAGTTCATCATGCCCGGCAACGCGCGCGAGCTCTTCGGCAAATGCGACGGCCAACGTCGCCTCGTGCTCGTTCCCGACATGGGCCACGCCTACGGCGACGCGGCGCTTCAGCCGATCGTCGACGCGGTGGAATGGGCGCTGGTGCTCACCGCGGCAGCCGCCTGATCCTCGTCGGGCTCCCACCACCACGCGAGGCCGACCAGCCCCGCACCGGTATGCACGACCATCACCGGGCTGAACTCGCTCACGAACGCCGTCTCCGGCGCGCATTCGCCCGAGACCCGCTTGAGCAACAGCTGTGCCTCGTCGGGCGCGAGCGCGTGCAGCGCGACGACGTGCAGCCGGTCGCTGCCCCCGCCGGAGCGGCGCCAGATTCTGATGATGCGGTCGAGCGCGGCCTCGTGGCTGAAGCCGGGGCGCAAGCGCCGGACATTGCCGGCCGCGAACTCGAAGAGCGGGTTGATGCCGAGCTGGCGGCCGGCCCATCCCGCGACGGGAGGAACGCGACCGCTGCGCACGAGTCGATCGAGGCTCGGGACGGTGGCGACGAGCCGGACACGACCGATGACGTCGCGGGCGACGCGCTCGACCTCGTCGAGTGATGCCCCGGCCTGCGCGGCCCGGGCAGCAGCCACCACTACCAATCCTTCGGCGCCCGCCGCGGTCGTCGTGTCGAGCACCCGCACCTGACCCCCGGTCGACTGTGCAGCGAGCGCCGCAGCCTCATGCGTGCTGCTCATGGTCGCGGCGATGGTGAGCACGAGCACACCGTCGGTCTCGCGCTTGCCCTCGAGCCGAGCGTTGATGGCGGCGGAGAACTCACCCGGGGTCGGGCCCGACGTCGTGACGCGATCGGCGCGGAGGAGCTGCTCGAGCGGCTGATCGCCATCGTGCATGTCGACGCCCGCGGCAGTGAGACGCATCGGCACGACCGCGATGTCGTATTCGTCGACCAGACCCTGCGGCAACGCGGACGCGCTGTCGGTCACGATCGTGACGGCCATCTTCTACCCCCGAGTCGCCGGTTCATGGATGAGTGATGCGCTGGCCAGCACCAGCAGTCCCGAGCAGAGCAGCACGACCCGCGACGGCTCGAGGTAGCCGACCACCGGCCAGCGCTCGGATCCGATGGCGTCGCCCAGTGCGCCCGCGACGATCGCGGCTGCGGCGAGCCCGAAGCGGATGACAACGTGAAACGCCGCGAACCCGAGCACGCGGTCGTGCCCGTCGAGCCCGGCCTGGAGCACGCCCATCCCCGATGCGAGCGTGAACGCGGCCGCGGCTCCGAAGCCGACGGCGCCGGCGTAGACGACCCAGAGCGCGGGAGCGAGGCTGAACGTCGCGACGACGATCCCGATCGCGCTCACGCCGACCCGGGTGCGCCACAACGAGAAGCCGGGCTGTTTCTGGAGCAGGACGATGCATGCGGCGGCGCCCACGCCGAAGAGCGCGATCAGCCAACCAAACTCGGTGTCGGTCGCGCCGAGCACCGTGCGCACGAAGACGATGCCGAGCGAGAACAGGGCTCCGAGCCCGAGCGCGACCGCGGCCGCCGCCGGAACGATGGCTCGCACGAGCGGAATCTTGAACGCGCTGAAGAAGCCGCCCCCCGGCTCGCCGCGCTCTGCAGCCGCCCGCGGGGTCGGCATCAACTCCGTGATTCGAGCGATGAGCGCGAAGGAGGCGACGTAGGTGACCGCGTCGATCCAGAACACGAGCGCGTCGGGGCGACCGAACAGGCCCGAGAACGGCAGTGCGCTCACCAGCGCGAATGCGGCGGCGCCGAGCGGGATGGTGCCGTACGAAGACCCGAGGACCGCGCCGTTTGCCAGCGGCAACTGCTCTTCGTCGACCAGGTCGGGGATCGACGCGTCGCGTGCAGGCAGAAACACCATGCTCGCGACCTCGATCATGAAAGCCCACAGGTAAACCCACCACAGCGCGCGCACCAATGGAACGAGCGCGATCATCGCGGCGCGGGTCGCGTCCATCGCGAGCATGGTGTGCCGTCGGTCCCAACGACTCGCGGCGCGAGCGGCCAAGGGCCCACCGAGCGCCGCGGGCACGAGGCGGAGCGCGAGGATGCCGCCGACCGCCGTCGGCGAACCGGTAAGTGAGAGCGCGAGCGCGAGGAACGCCACCGTGCCCATCCAGTCGCCCAGCGCGGAGATGGCCTGGCCGGCGAGGAGATCCCGGAAGCCGCGCCGTCGCAGGAGGACAGCCATGCTCAGGCGGTGTGGCCGTCGGCGGCGGCGGTGGAATGCCCGGGTTCGTCATGGTCGAACAGCAGACGGTTGAGGTACACCTTTGGCGAGGGGTTCGGGGGCGGGCGGTTGCCCATGACCCGCTTGACCATCATCGGAATGACGACCGCGGTCGCAGCGAGCGCGCCGGACGGGCCGTAGGTGAGGCCGAGGATCGGCACCAGCGCGACTTCGGTGCCCAGGATGACGACACCGGCCTGCTTGACCCGCATACCGATGACGAGCGCGGCGAGCAGCACCAGGGTGGCG
>DASVIY010000176.1:0-9776 GCA_036386195.1 Acidimicrobiia bacterium
TCGGGAGATCGCCGGGCACGACGCACTGCAGTTCGTGCTCGCCTTCGAACCCGAGGTCGTGCTGCCGCACGTCACGTTCGCCGCGGGCGATGCGTTTCTCGCCGGCGCCGGCCGGGTCATCGCCACCTGTCTCGCGCCGTACCTCCCCGCCGACCGTCGCGCACGCGCGGGTGAGTGGATCGCCCGCACCATGCTCGCGTATTCGATCGCACCCAACTCCCCGTTCCGATTGACCGATCCCGACGAGCTCCACACGCTCGTGCACGAGTTTCTGCTGCCCGGTTTCAGCGGCCGCGTCCCGACCGCTGTCTCGTCCACCCCCAGGGGGTAACGCACATGGCCACGACCAACTTCGACATGATCGGCCGCGAAGACGTCCACGACCTCGAGGCGATCCTCTCGGTCAGCAACACCGACGTCGACGAGGTCGAGCACGCCGTGCGCGCCAATGCCGATGCCATCTTCACGTGGGACTACGAGCGTTCCCGGCCCGCGCTGGTGAAGCTCTACGAGAAGGCGAAGCGATCGCAGTGGAACGGCGCGACCGACCTGCCGTGGGACACCGAGGTCGACCAGGAGAAGGTCGTGCTCGCCAACGCCGAGCAGAACCTCGAGATGAGCGGCTTCGGCGGCGCGGGCATGGACCTCGCGGGCACGCCCTTCGCGAAGTGGGGCGACAAGGAATGGATCGAGTTCGGCGTCGAGTCCCAGAACTGGACGCTTTCGCAATTCATGCACGGCGAGCAGGGCGCGCTCATCTGCACCGCGCAGATCGTCGAGACCGTGCCGTGGATCGATGCGAAGTACTACGCCGCCACCCAGGTGATGGACGAAGCCCGTCACGTCGAGGTGTTCGCCAAGTACCTCGACACGAAGCTGTCGGGGCACTACCCGGTCAACGCCCATCTGCGGATGCTGCTCGACGACATCATCGGCGACGCGCGCTGGGACATGACGTATCTCGGCATGCAGATCATGGTCGAGGGCCTCGCGCTCGCGGCGTTCGGCTTCATCCACACGATGACCACCGAGCCGTTGCTCAAGAAGCTCCTGCGCTACGTGATCAGCGACGAAGCGCGTCACGTCGCGTTCGGCGTGCTGTCGTTGCAGGAGTTCTACCAGCAGCTCAGCAACTCGGAGATCCGCGAACGCCAGGAGTTCGCGTTCGAGGCCGCGGTCCGCATGCGTGACCGGTTCCTGCAGCAAGAGGTGTGGGAGCGCATGGGCATCGACGTGAAGGAAGCGATCACGATCGTCATGCAGGCCCCCGATCGCCAGATGTTCCAGTCGATGCTGTTCTCGAAGATCGTGCCCAACTGCAAGAAGCTCGGGCTCCTCGACGCCGGCGACGGCTGGCTGCGCGACCGCTTCACCGACCTCGGCGTCATCCAGTTCGAAGACTGGGCCGACACCGGCGAGGAGTACGCGGCGCTCGACGAGGTCGCGAAGGATCGCGAAGCGGTCGCCGCGAAAGAAGCGGTCGCGTAGGCGCATTGTCATCCGTCGGGGCACAGCGGGTGAATCCCGCCTTGCTAGCCTGCGCCCATGAGTGAGCCGGTTCGCATCGTCTTTCTCGGCGGCCTGGGCGAGATCGGGCGCAACTGCTTCTGTCTCGAGGTCGACGGACGCATCCTCGTCGTCGACTGCGGGCTGATGTTTCCCGATGCCGACATGCCGGGCGTCGATCTCGTGCTCCCCGACTTCACCTATCTCCGTGAGAACGCCGATCGCGTCGAGGGTGTGTTCCTCACCCACGCGCACGAAGACCACGCCGGCGGCCTCGCCTTTCTCCTCCGCGACCTGTCGCTCCCGATCTACGGCTCGCCCCTGTCGCTCGCGCTCGCGCGCAACCGCATCGAAGAAGCCGGGATGATGGGGCGCACCGAGCTGATACCGGTGCAGGACGGCGAACGCCGGAAGATCGGGCCGTTCGACTGCGAGTTCATCCCCGTGACGCATTCGGTGCCCTGCGCGTTCGCCACCGCGTACTACACGCCGGCGGGCACGATTCTGCATACGGGCGATTTCAAGCTCGATCTCTCACCTGTCGACGGGCGCACCACCGACCTCGCGCTCCTCGGGGAGATCGCACGTCGTGATGGGGGCGTGCGGCTCCTGCTCTCCGACTCCACCAACGCGGAGCGGCCCGGGTACACCGCATCGGAGTCCACGGTGGGCGGCGCGATGCGATCGATCTTCCGGGAGCACCCCACGAAGCGGTTCGTCGTCGCGAGCTTCGCGTCGCACCTGCATCGCGTGCAGCAGGTAGCCCGCGCCGCGCTCACCGAAGGTCGACGGGTTGCGTTCCTCGGCCGGTCGATGGTCCACAACGTCGCGATGGCACGCGAGATGGGTCTGCTCGATCTCGGGCGAAACGACGATCGCATCATCGACATCGAAGACACGCCGCGCTACGCGCCCGGCGAGGTGTGCATCATCTGCACCGGCTCGCAGGGTGAGCCGCTCAGCGCGCTGTCATTGATGGCGGCGCACGAGCACAAGTGGGTGAAGGTCAGCGAAGACGACGTTGTCGTGATCTCGGCGCATGCGATCCCCGGTAACGAGTCCAGCGTGTCGAATGTGATCGATTCGTTGCACCGCGCCGGTGCCGAGGTCATACACGGCAGCAACTCGCCCGTCCACGTCTCGGGGCACGCGTCGCAGGAGGAGCTGAAATTCGTGCTCAACCTGATCAAGCCCGACTGGTTCGTGCCCGTGCACGGGGAGTATCGCCACATGGTGCACCACGCCCGGCTCGCCGAAGCGGTGGGTGTGCAGGCCGACCACGTCCTCATCTGTGAAGACGGCGACACGCTCACGATCGATCGCGACGGCATCGACGTGGAGCGCCGCGCCGTGCCCGCCGGCTTCCTCTACGTCGACGGCATTGTCGGCGACGTCGGTCACGGCGTCTTGCGCGACCGGAAGAACCTTGCGGAAGAAGGCGTCGTCGTCGTGATCGTGACCATCGATGCCGCGTCGGGCGAAGTGATCACCGGCCCCGAGATCGTGACCCGCGGCTGGGTCTACGCGCCCGAAGCCGAGGAGCTCCTCGACGAAGCCAAGGCGGCGGTGCTCGAGTCGTTGGAAGCGGCGACCGACGAGGGGGCGACCGACTTCGAGACGCTGCGCCGGCATGCCCGGAAGGCGTTGGGCAAGTTCATCAACGAGCGCACGAAGCGGCGGCCGACCGTCATCCCCGTGGTGATGGAAGTCTGAGGTGATCCGCGACTGGTCCAACTTCATCGAGGGACGAATCGCGCTCGTGACCGGCGGCGGCGGCGGAGTCGGACGCGCGATCTGCATCCAACTCGCGCGCGCGGGCGCAGAGGTCTGGGTCAACGACCTGCATCTCGAGCGGGCTGACGGCGTTGTGAAGGAGATCGAGGCCGAGCGCGGCACGGCACACGCGGTGGTTGCCGACGTCACCGAGGGCGGGCAGGTCCCGCCGATGGTCAAGGAGACGGGCGCCGTCGACATCCTGGTGAACAACGCGGGCATTCCCGCGGAGGGCTTCTCGATGAAGCCGTTCGTCGAGACCGGTCCCGACGAGTGGGATCCGCTCATCCGGCTCAACCTCGCCGCGGTGCTCGGTGTCACGCGCGCGTATCTGCCGTTCATGATCGAACGGCGGTGGGCGCGGATCCTGACGATCGTGTCCGACGCCGGCCGCAAGGGTGAACGCAAGCAAGTCGTGTACGGCGCGGCGAAAGCCGCGGCGATGGGCTTCTCGCGCGGCCTTGCCGCAGAGGTTGGTCGTGACGGCGTCACTGTCAACTGCATCTCGCTCGGCACCATGAACCACGGTTTGCTCGCCGCGGCAATCGAGCGCGACCCGTCGCTCGAGGAGAAGCTCGCTCGTGCGTACCCCGTCGGGCGCATCGGCCAGGCGTCCGATCCCGCGCCGCTCGCGGTGTTGTTGTGCAGCGACGCAACCGACTGGATCACCGGCCAGGTGTACCCGGTAGACGGCGGCTACGTCCCCGCGCTCTAACCCAAGCGTTTGTGCAAAAGTGGTTCCTATAGGGCGCGCTCGCGCACAAACGCTGAAGTGACGCAGCGGCGTGTCGGGGCTCCGGCCGCCGGCCCGTGCATCCCTTGTGGCTTGTGGGGCCAGTGTTACTGTTTGGGCATGGCCACTCGACGGCGGCGCCGCCGGGCCGCGCCATCGCGGGGGCGGAGTCGGAGTTCGACGCGGCCGAAGAGCCGCGCGAAGCGGCCGGCGAAGGCGCCCCCGACCCTCTGGAAACGCAGCCGCGAGGCAGCCTCGGCCCAGCTGGACGGCCACCGGGCAGATGCGGTGGCGGTCGTGCTCGTGATCCTCGGGATCCTCATCACCCTCGGCCTCGCGTCGAACCTCGCCGGACCGCTCGGCGATGCGCTCGCTTCGGGCACCAGCGCCCTCCTCGGCCAGGCGCAGCCATTGGTGCCGTTTGCTTGCTTCGGTCTTGCGGCGCTCCTGTTCTGGGCGCGTCCGAATCACGGCGACGCCGTCGATGCCGCCGATGACAAGCCGGACGAGGAGCGGGCCGAGCCGGCACCGTTGCGCGTCGGTCTCGGCGCCGCGCTGTTGTTCCTGACCGCCATTGGTGCGATGCACCTCGCGGCCGGGAGCCCCGCCATCGACGGGCCGCTCGACAAGCTCCGCGACGCCGGCGGGCTGGCCGGCGCACTGGTTGCCGGACCGCTGCAGAGTGCGACCGGCGTCGTCGGTGCGAGCGTCGTGCTTGCCGGACTCGCGACCCTGGGTGTGCTGCTCGCGCTCGGGATTCCCATGCAGCGCGTCTTCCACGCGCTGAGCACGGGTGCGTGTTGGAGCGGTCATCGACTGCGGGAGCTGGTCCGGGTCACGCACGTCGAAGATGGCGATCAGGGTGTGCAGCCGGCGGGTGCGGACGCCGCTGTCGACGACGAGGACGCAGAGACGGAAGCGGCCGAGGCCACAGACGAGCACGCGGCTGCCGCCGGAGGCGAAGTTGAAGCTGCACACGCAAGCAGCGCGCCGCGCCCGAAGCTCTATGACCATGCCGACGACCTCGGCGATGGCGCAGATCTCGGCGCAGACAACGGTGACGAGATCTTGGCCGACATCCCTCCGCTCGACATCGACGTGCCCCCGGTCGATATCGACGTGCCGCCGCTCGAGGTGGACGCGCCGCCGGCAGCGGGGGCCGCCGCACCGGCGTTTCTGCCGGCAGTGATCGAGACGCCGGTCAAGCGAACCGCCAAGACGAAGGTCAGGACGACCGTCGAATCGACCGGCCAGGTCGCGATGGATCTCGGTCCGGGTTCGCGCGCCAACGCCTGGAAGCTCCCGGCCGCCGACCTGTTGAAGCGCGGCAGCAGCCGCCGGGCCGACCGGCACCTGGTGGAGGAGGGCGGCAGCATCCTCGAGACGACGCTGCACGAGTTCGGGGTCGACGCGGCGCTCGTCGGCATGACCATCGGACCGACGGTCACCCGCTACGAGCTCGAGCTGGCGCCGGGCGTCAAGGTCAACCGGGTGACCGGCCTGAGCCATGACATCGCCTACGCGATGGCGTCGGCAGACGTGCGGATCCTCGCCCCGATCCCGGGGCGCAGCGCGATTGGCGTCGAAGTGCCCAACAAGCAGCGCCAGCTCGTCACGCTCGGCGACGTCCTCGCGTCGAAGGAGGCCGAGGAGGCGAAGCACCCACTCGAGGTCGGGCTCGGACGCGATATCTCGGGGCGCTCGCACATGCTCAATCTCGCGACGATGCCGCACTTGCTCATCGCGGGAGCCACTGGCGCCGGGAAGTCGAGCTGTATCAACTCGCTCGTCTCGTCGATCCTGATGCGTTCAACTCCCGATCAGGTGCGTCTGATCCTCGTCGACCCGAAGCGCGTGGAGCTCGGCGCGTACAACGACTTGCCCCACCTGCTTACGTCGGTCGTCACCAACCCGAAGAAGGCCGCCAACGCGCTCGACTGGGCGGTGCGCGAGATGGATATGCGCTACGAGCTGCTGTCGGAGATCGGCGTGCGTGACATCACCGGCTACAACGCGGCGTTCGACCGCGGTGATCTCCCGACCAGAGACGATCCCGACCCCGTGACCGGTAAGGGCTACGAGCGCCTGCCGTTCATCGTCATCGTGGTCGACGAGCTCAACGACCTCATGATGGTTGCGGCGCGCGACGTCGAGGCGAGCATCTGTCGCATCGCGCAGATGGCGCGCGCAGTCGGGATCCATCTCGTGATCGCGACGCAGCGGCCGTCAGTCGACGTGATCACCGGCGTCATCAAGGCCAACATCCCGAGCCGGCTCGCGTTCTCGGTCAGCAGCCTCGCCGACTCGCGCGTGATCCTCGACCAGTCCGGCGCCGAGAAGCTCATCGGCCAGGGCGACATGCTGCTCGTATCGGCGTCGTCGAACCGGGCGCAACGCATCCAGGGTTCGTGGGTGGACGAGGAATGCGTCCACAAGCTCGTCGCCCATTGGAAGCGCCAGGCCAAGGAACCGCTGTACGTGGAAGGCGTGGCCGACGACGGCTCGGGCGGCGGCTCGGCCGGCCAGGGCGATCTCGACGATGACGACGAGCTGTTGCACGAGGCGATGGAGCTCATCGTGCGCAGCGGCCTGGGCTCGACGAGCATGTTGCAGCGCAAGCTGCGCGTCGGCTTCTCGCGCGCCGGGCGCATCATGGACCTGCTCGAGCGCCGCGGCGTGGTCGGCCCGTCCGAGGGATCGAAGGCGCGCACCGTGCTCTTGACGGTCGACGAGCTCGAGGAGATGCAGAGCCGCGTCTAGCGCGCCAGGACTCATCGAGACGCGAGCGGGGCGCCCCCCGGAAGGGACGCCCCGCTCGCGTTGCGCAGCCGTCATCGTTGACGGCTGAGGCTGAGTGCGGCGGCTACGCCGCCTTCCGCAGCGTCCGGTGCTCGCCGAGACTTTCGTCGCGCTCGGCCCGGTCGTGCGTGAGGTATGCGAACACCGCGCGCCATGCGACGGTCATACCCGCCACGACGAAGCCCGTGATCCACACGCCTGTGGCGCGGTCTCGCACCGCAACTCCCCAGCCCTCGAACATCGAGTAGTCGAGTGCGACCACCGCGCCGATGCCGACCACGAACGTGAGCAGCGAACGGAACGGCTTGACCATGGGAAGCGTGTCACTGAGGAAGTCGACCAACTTGACCGTACCGACGGCGAGCAGGGCGACAATCGCAAATGTGTACATGGAGAACCTCCTTGGGGTTACTCCGCCTATCGAACGGCTCTGACTGACCCGGCCGGCCGCGAGTTACATGGGTGCAATTCGGGCGCGAAGCAGCGCAATCCCCGAACTGGCCCGCGAATGCTCAAGTTTTCCTTGAGTGAACGCGGGCCAGTTCGAGTGGTTTCCCGGGTGTTGGCCGGTCTCGGCTCGCCGGGCCTCAGCTCGCGCCGTCGCGCTCCTGCTCGTCGAGGCGCGTCCTGAGCTCCTCGAGCAGCTGGCCGGCAACCGCCAGGTGCTCTTCGACGCGAACGACGTACGCGAGTGGCGACGTGTCGGGCACCTCGTCGTCAACATCGAGCTCGTTGACGATCGCGCTCGCGAACTCGGCCTGTGACGCGGGCACGACGATCGTGCCTTCCGCCTCGGGGCCCGGGCCCGTCCACTCCACCATCACCGAGAGCCCTGCGCTCTCGAGTCGCCGCCGAAGAATCTGGGCCGGCAGCCGGGGCCAGGATCCGAGCTCCATGAGGTCGTCGTCGCTCGTTTGCTCGGCCCGAACGCCCCACGCGTCCCCCGTGCCCGGCTGCGATGAGGGTGGCGTGCTCACGAGCGCGACCCGGCAGTCGCTGCAGAGCAGCGAACCGGCCTGGTACTCCGCGCCGCACGATGGGCACCACACAGTCGGGCTCGACACGGGGACTCCTGACGACGAGAAGCAGCCCAATCAGTCTACGAAGCCTCGCTTGTAGAATGAGCCGGTGACCAGCGACTCTGCCTCCGGTGCCCGGGCGCGACCCGAATCGGGCGCGCCGGCGCGGCCCCGAACGGGCGCCGCTGCGCGCTTCTACGTCGAGACGCTGGGTTGCCCCAAGAACGTGGTCGACTCCGACAAAGTGGTCGCCTCGTTGCTCGCCGACGGGCTCGAGCCGGCGGCCGGCGCCGACGACGCCGATCTCGTGGTCGTCAACACGTGCGCGTTCATCGAGGCGGCGCGCCAGGAGTCGATCGACACCACGCTCGCCCTCGCCGGTACCCGCAAGCCCGGCGCCCGGCTCGTGGTCACCGGATGCATGGCCGAGCGCTACGGCGACGAGCTCGCCGGGGCGCTGCCCGAGGCCGACGCCGTCGTCGGGTTCGGCGCTGAGGGCACGCTGGCAGAGGTGCTCTTCGGACCCACTCGTTCGGGCGCGTCGACCGGCGCGTCCACCGGCGTGCGCGACCCGCTCGAGCTGCCGCGTGCGGCACCCAGCGCGCCGTGGGCGTACGTGAAGATCGCCGAGGGCTGTGACCGCGCCTGCGCGTTCTGCGCCATCCCGTCGTTTCGCGGCAAGCAACGGTCGCGCACCCCCGAGGCGATCGAGGCCGAAGCGCGCGCCCTGGTCGCCGGGGGAGCGGCGGAGCTGGTACTCGTCGCGCAGGACCTTGCGTGGTACGGCCGCGACGTCGGCGAGCCCGGCGCGCTCGCGCCCCTGCTTCGTCGCCTCGACGAGCTCTCCACGCTGGGGCTGCAGCGGATCCGGCTCCTCTATCTGTATCCGAGTGAGGTGCGCGATCCGCTCGTCGCCACCATGCTCGAGCTCCCCACTGTGGTGCCGTACTTCGACCTGTCGTTGCAGCACGTCGCCGCGCCGCTCCTTCGACGCATGAGGCGGTGGGGGAGCGGCGAACGGTTCGTCTCGATGATCGATGCCATCCGGGCGCAGGAGCCGAGCGCGGCGTTCCGCTCCTCGTTCATCGTCGGGTTTCCCGGCGAGACCGAGCTCCAGCACGACGAGCTGCTCACCTTCCTCGCCGCCGTGCAGCTCGACTGGGCCGGCTTCTTCGCGTTCTCGCCCGAGGACGGCACGCCGGCTGTGGGGCTCGACGGCGCGGTCGACGGCGAGACCGTCAACGAATGGCTCCGCGAATGCTCCGAGGTGCAAGACCCGATCAGCCACGCCGCACGCGATGCGCTCGTGGGCACCGAGGTCGATATGATCGTCGACAGCATCGACGACGACACCGGCGACGCCGTGGGCCGCACCCACCGTGAAGCGCCCGAGATCGACGGCATCATCCGCCTCGACGGTACGTACGCGCGTCCGGGCTCGACGATTCGCGCGCTCGTCACCGGCGCGCTGGGTCCTGACCTGGTCGCGCGGCCATTGACGCTCACTGGACGATCGGTCCGCGCAGGCGTCGCGTCCCGATGAGCGCGCCGGCGATCCCTCGGAAGCGGCGCGTCGGTCCCGGAGCACTTGCGACGCGCGCCAACGCGATCACGGTCGCCCGGCTGGTGCTCGCGGTGCCCACCCTCGTGCTCGTGCGCGAGGAGGGCGCATCGTGGCTCACCGTCACCCTGTGGTTCGTCCTGTCGTGCACCGATGGCGTCGACGGCTGGGTCGCGCGACGCGACGGCACCACCCGATCGGGCGCGTTCCTCGACCCGCTGGCCGACAAGTTCCTCGTGATCGGAGGGTTCCTGGCCCTCGCGCTCCGCGACCAGCTCGCATGGGCCGCGCTGGTGATCGTCGTGGCGCGCGAGGTCGGGATCTCCGTGTACCGCTCGTTCGCGGCACGCCGGGGGATCTCGTTGCCGGCACGGCGCCTCGGCAA
>DASVIY010000177.1:0-1815 GCA_036386195.1 Acidimicrobiia bacterium
AAGCGCGCGAGCTCGGGCCGCGACGCGCTCGACCTCCTGCTGTACCGCGACCTCACCTTCGGCACGGTGCACAACGTGCGCGATTTCTTCCGTGCCGCCGACGAGTCGCCCCAGACCTTCAATTCGTTCTATGTCGACGACCACGACATCGCCGTGTTCACCAGTGGGTTGATCCCGATCCGCCCGTCCAACGTCGATCCCGGGTTGCCCGCCGACGGTCGCGGGAACGACGAGTGGCAGGGCTTCGCGCCCGCGAGCAAGCATCCGCAAGGCGTGAACCCGCCCGACGGGCAAATCGTCAACTGGAACAACAAGACGATCGCCGGCTATCAGGCTCCCGACGACAACTGGTCGCTCGGCGCCGAGCAGCGGGTACAACTTCTCACCAACAACCTCGGCACGGGCGGCGGCCAGACGCTCCAGTCGCTCACCTCGGCGATGAACAAGGCCGCGACCCAGGACATCCGTGTCATGTTGCTCGAGCCCGTGCTCGCGGCGGTGTTGAGAACCGGCACCGCGCCCAGCCCGCGCGAGGCGCAGATGCTCGTCCTGCTCGACAAGTGGCACGCGAACGGCGGCAGCCGCCTCGACCGCAACCTCGACGGCAAGATCGACGATCCCGGCGCCGCGATCATGGACGCGGCGTGGACGAAGCTGGCCGATGCGTGGGCCACGCCGGTGCTCGGGGCACTCGTCGACCAGTTCGCGTCGCTGGTGTCGCCGTTCGACACGCCGCCGGGCGGCCAGTACGGCGGCTGGCACGTGTATATGGACAAAGACCTGAGGACACTGCTCGGGCGGCCCGTCACCGACAAGTTCAACGTCGCGTACTGCGGCAACGGGAACCTGGCCGCGTGCCGCGACTCGTTGTGGAGCGCGCTCGACGCCGCCGGCAACGCGCTCGCCGCCGCGCAAGGTCCCACGCCGTCGAGCTGGCGCGCCGACGCGATCGCCGAGCGCATCAAGTTCACGCCCGGTCTCCTGCCGTACACGATGCGATACGCGAACCGGCCGAGCGGCTTCCAGCAACTCATCACCTTCAGCGGTCATCGCCCGAACCAATGAGCGGCGGCGCCGGTCGGTCCGGCGGCCGGGGCGCAGACGAATCGTCGTAGTCTCGGTTCCATGCGCGAAGCGCCCACGATCGTGCTCATCGGCGCGGGTTCGACGTCGTTCGGGCTCACGACCCTTCATGATCTCTACGCCGACGACGTGTTCACGGGCGCGACGGTGTGGCTCGTCGACCTCGATGCGAGCGCGCTCCAGCGCATGAGCGATCTCGCCGCGGCGCTCGAAGCCGGTACGCAGCGCGGCATCACGGTGCGGAAGGCCACCGATCGCGCCGACGCGCTCCCGGGCGCCGATGCGGTCGTGGTCTCCGTCGAGGTCGATCGCGACCGGCGATGGCAGCTCGACTACGAGATCCCGCGCCGGCACGGTGTGGAGCACGTGCTCGGCGAGAACGCCGGGCCGGGCGGGCTCGCGCACGCGCTGCGCACGGTGCCGCTCGTGGCCGGGATCGCGCGTGACGTCGAACGGTTGGCGCCGGACGCGCTGCTGATCAACTTCACGAACCCGGAGGGCCGCATCTGTACCGCGTTCCGGCGTCATCTCGATCAGCCGATCATCGGGTTGTGTCACGAGGTGGAAAACGCGCGCCGCCGCTTTTCCGAACTGCTCGGCCGCCCGGTCGAATGTCGGGCGGCGGGGCTCAACCATCTCACCGCGCTCATGGCGGCGCGCGACGCGAACACCGGTCACGACGTCACTGCCGATCTGCACGCCGCGGTCGACGCGCTCTCCGACGGCGACGGT
>DASVIY010000178.1:0-4828 GCA_036386195.1 Acidimicrobiia bacterium
AAACTTCCCGTCGTACGTGAACGGACCGCCGCCGAGCAGACCGCGCACGACATCGACGGCCTCACCGAGCCGGGTGAGCCGCTCCCCCGGCGGAGGCATCGTCATACCGACCGCTTCGTACTCCGGCTCGTACCAACCCGCACCCATGCCGATGTCGAGACGTCCGCCGGTGATCCGATCGAGGGTTGCGAGCGCTTTCGCGAGGACGGACGCGGGCCGGAGCGCCTCGCAGAGCACCAACGTGCCGAGTCGCACGCGCGGCACCTGACGCGCGAGCGCGGCGAGCGTGACGAGTGGCTCGTACGCGCCGTAGACCTCGTCGCCGCCGCCGTACTTCGCGATGTCGAGCCACAGGTGATCCGAGAGCCACAGTGAGTCGAAGCCGAGTTGCTCGGCGCGCCGCGCGTGCTCGAGCAGCACGTCGTACGGCAGCGGCGACGCGCCGGGGACCGAGTAGTCGTACTGCGGCAAGGCCAGTCCGATCCGCATCCGGCAGAGCCTACGAGCGCGGGCGCGATCCCGCCGCGCTCATTGGACGCTGCATCTCGGAATGGCGCCGTAGCCTGAGCGGCGTGTTGGAGTGCGTTGCGAACGTGTCGGAGGGCAGGGACACCGGCATCATCGAGGCGATCGCGGCGGCATGCGGGCCGGCGCTCCTCGATGTGCACCGCGACCCCGACCATCACCGCTCGGTGTTCACGCTCGCCGGTCCGGGACCCGCCGACGCTGGTCCGGCGGCGCGGCGCCTCGCTGCTGTCGTGGCCGAGCAGGTCGATCTGACCCTGCATCAGGGCGTGCACCCGCGCCTCGGGGCGCTCGACGTCGTGCCCTTCGTGGCCATTGACCCTGTAGACGGCGGGGCCGCGGCCGCGGTCGCGGTCGAGGCTGCGCATTCGTTCGCTGCGTGGTTCTCGTCCACCTTCGACGTACCCGTCTTCTTCTACGGCGACGCCGCGCCCATTCGACGGTCGCTGGCCGACGTGCGTCGTGACGCGTTCGCGGTGCTCGCGCCCGATCTCGGGCCGGCCGAGCCGCATCCGCGGCTCGGTGTGACCGCAGTCGGCGCCCGCCCGCCGATGATCGCGATCAACTGCAACCTCACGACCGACGACGTCTCCCTCGCGCGCCGCATCGCGAGCGCGATGCGTGAGCGCGACGGCGGGCTCCCGGGTGTGCGCGCACTGGGCTTCGCGCTCGCGTCGCGTGGTCAGGCGCAGGTGTCGATGAACCTCGTCGCGCTCGAGCGCACCGGTGTCGAGCACGCGTGCACCGAAGTGCGGCGGCTCGCGGAAGCGGCGGGCGCCGGCGTGGCCGGCGTCGAGCTGGTCGGCCTCGTGCCCAAGGCCGAGCTCGACCGGTGCTCCGACGAGTTCCGTTCCTGGAGCGGGATCAGCCCCGACCGGACGGTCGAGAACCGCCTCGCCGCGGTCGCGCGCGCCGCCCCACCGGGGCGGGCCGCGGCCGGGCCGGCCTGAGGGCACCCTCCGGGCGCATCAGGCCGAGATGACGCCGCGACGATCGAGCGCGCGCTGGCGCCGGACGCGGCGCCGCTCCCGTTCGGAGAGCCCTCCCCAGATGCCGAACTTCTCACCGTGGCTCAGGGCGTACTCGAGGCAGTCGACCCTGACCTCGCAGCCGCGGCAGACCCCCTTGGCCTCTTTGGTGGAAGCCCCGCGCTCCGGAAAGAAGAGGTCGGGATCGACGCCCAGGCAGTTGGCCCGCTCCTGCCAGCGCCGTTCCTCGGCGTCGGCAGCAGTGTTGCCGTTGGCTGCGAGTAGGTCGTTCATTGCCGTGGTGCGGATGAGATCGTGCATCGAGAGCCCCCCTCTATCGACAGCCGACCTGCCCCGGCCGACACCACCGACGCTCAAATGACGTCGGTGGAATTACACGGTTGTTACTATGATCGTTCGTGAGCGATCGTGCAAGGGGAACTTTTCCGGCGGTGGGTGATACCGCCGCAAGGTTTCGATCGGCACAGCACCACGGCGTGCACGTGTTTCCTGCCCGGTCGCCGCGCCGTGGCCGTACGATCGCCCCCGTGCCGCCCCGCTTGGAGCTCTCGCTCGGCGACATCACCACCGAGGCTGTCGACGCGATCGTCAACGCCGCGAACCAGTCGCTGCTCGGCGGCGGCGGCGTTGATGGTGCGGTCCACCGGGCTGCCGGGCCCGAGTTGCTCGACGCATGTCTGCGGCTCGGCGGCTGCGCGGTCGGCGACGCCAAGGCGACTCCGGGATTCGGGCTCGCGGCTCGCCTGATCATCCATACGGTCGGCCCGGTGTGGCAGGGCGGCAACGCCGGCGAGGCCCGACTCCTCGCGTCGTGCTACCGCCGCTCGCTCGAGCTCGCCGACGAGCTCGGCGTGACATCGATCGCGTTCCCCGCGATCTCCACCGGCGTCTACGGCTACCCGTTACCGGAAGCCGCGGGCATCGCGATCAACACGGTGCGCGCCACGCCCACCGACGTGGCGATCGTGCGGTTCGTGTGCTTCGACAACGCGGCACTCGAGCTCTACGAACGCCTCGTCGACTGATCCCCACCGACCGTTTGTGCAAAAGTGGTTCCTATACAGCGCGCTCGCGCACAAACGCTTGCGTTGCTCAGGTGCCGTACGTGAGGTAGGCGCGTGCGCCGGTGGAGTCGACGGCGATGTCGGGGCTGGTGTCGGTGGTGCCGGAGATGGTGCGGGTAGGTGTCGCGAAGTTCCCGGTGGTCGCGGCGCTGGTGTAGACGCCCGTGTTGCCCGCGGGGCGCGTGAACGCGAGCTGCGGGAGCGGTGTGGTGGCGAAGCTGTTGACCGCGATGGAGGGGCTCGTGTCGGATGCGACCGTTCCCCCGACGTGTTGTTTGACCCACACGCGGGTGCGGTTGCGGAAGTAGTAGATGCCGGGGGCGGTGGTGCCGGTGCGGCGGGTGACGATGTAGAGCTTGTTGGCCTTGTCGATCGCGAGTGACGGTGTCACGTCGAAGCTGGTGGTGCCGGTGACGACCGCGGATGACCACGTGCCGTTCGCGGCGCGGGTGGCGAGGCGAATGCCGGTGCCTGGCCTCGAGAACGCGACCTGCACGCTCGCGGTGCCGGCTTGGTTGACGACCAGCGAGGGTGTGAGCGATCCGGCGGCGCTGCCGGCGATCACGACCGCGGCGCTCCATGTTGTGCCGGTGCGCTTCGAGTAGCCGATGCCGGTGCTCTGTTGCCACGCGACGTGCACGGTGCCGGTGGCGTCGACACCGATCGACGGCGCGGCGGCGGTGGTGCTGGTGACCGCGCGGCTGGTTGTGCTCCACGCGCCGGCGGTGCCGACCTTGGTGGAGACGTAGATGCCTCTGGCGGTGCCGGCGGTGCGGTGGAACGCGACGTACACGGTGGTGCCCCTGGTCACGATCGAGGGTTGGGTGTCACCGGTGCGGGTGCCGGGGATCTTCGTCGCGGCCGGCCAGTTCGCCGACCCGGCCGTGCGACTCGCGTAGTAGAGGCCGTCGGCGCCGGCGTAGACGAAATGGCCACGGTTCGTGGAGTCGACGGTCGTCACGGGTGTCCGCGACGTGCTCGTCGACGGCGCCACGAGCGACGCTGTTCCCCACACGCCGTTGTAACGCTTCGCGCCGAAGACGCCCGACACCGGAATGGTCGCTCGAGCGATGGCGGCGGGCGCACCCTGGGTGAACCAGATGTTGCCGTCGGGTCCCGACGCGATGCCGGTCGGGAACGCGTTCGCGGTGGGAACGTCGAACTCGGTGATGTCACCGCTCGGCGTGACGCGTCCGAGTCGGTTCCCGGCCTGCTCGGTGAACCACACGTTGCCGTCGGCCCCGAGGGTCGGGAGCACGGGAATGGCATTCGGTGTCGGGACCGCGAACTCGGTGACCGCGCCGCTCGGTGTCATTCGGGCGATGTTGTTGGCGTTGGCTTCGGTGACCCAGAGGTTGCCGTCCGAGCCCTGCGCAATTCCGTACGGAGTCGCGGTCATGCTGGGGAGTGGGAACTCGGTAACGACGGGGTGGGTGCCGGTGGTGATACGACCGATCCTGCCGACGCCCGCCTCGGTGAACCACAGCGCGCCGCCGGGCCCGCTCACAATGTCAAACGGCACGGCGTTCGGGGTGGTGATTGAGAACTCGGTGATGTCCCCAGTGGTGGTGATACGCCCGATGTTGTTCCCTTGGCGCTCGGAGAACCAGAGGTTGCCGTCCGGTCCCGCCACGATGAAGAACGGTGCAGCGCCAACCGTGGGAATCGAGTACTCGGTCACGACGCCGCCAGGGGTGATCTTTCCGATCTTGTTCGCGGCGGCCTCCGCGAACCACAGGTTGCCGTCCGGACCGAGCGTGATCCCGGCCGGCGCCCCGTTCGGCGTCAGACCCGCCGTGTACTCGGTAACGACGCCGGCAGGCGTGATCTTTCCGATCTTGCTCGCGGAATTCTCGGCAAACCACATGTTGCCGTCGGGACCGAGCGTCAAGGTGATCGGTGCGCTGTCGCTGGTCGTGGTATTGAACGTGCTGATCGGCATGGTCGACGCGGTGGGTTGGTTCAGCACGGAAAACCAGACTGATTGGCTCGAGTCCGTTGAGGTCGCGGCGACGTTGTACGAGCCAACCGTGCTGTTCGCGATGAACGTCGGTGCCGTCGCAAAACCGCTGCCGTCGGTAACGACATCGGCGCTGGGGTTGTCGCCTTCGAAGGTGCCGGTGGCGCCCGAAGGCCCTGAGGTAGCGGCGAAGGTGACGGTGACGCCGACCACCGGGGCGTTGAAGCTGTCGCGGATCTGCACTTCCAGGGCCGGCGCGACCGCGTGGGCCACGTCAGCCCGGGTGGTAT
>DASVIY010000179.1:0-1774 GCA_036386195.1 Acidimicrobiia bacterium
CGACCCGGCGAGCATCGGCGCCACGCTGGTGCGCACCGACCGCGGCGGCGACGTCACCTACCACGGGCCCGGGCAACTCGTCGGGTACCCGATCGTCACGCTCCCCGAGTGGCGCGACGGCCTGCGCGACGTCGTGGCCTACGTACGCCGCCTCGAAGACGTCCTGATCTCCGCCCTCGCCGGATTCGGGATCGAAGCCCACCGGGAACCGCGGTTCACGGGTGTCTGGGTGGCCGACGAGAAGATCGCCGCCATCGGCGTGAAGGTCGCGCGCGGTCGCACCCGGCACGGGTTCGCGCTCAACGTCGATCCCGACCTCACGATGTTCGACCACATCGTGCCGTGCGGCATCTCCGACCTTGGCGTGACGTCACTCGCGCGCTTGCTGCCCGAGGCGCCGAGCATGCGGCGCGTCGTCGAGGTGATCACGGCCGGGTTCGCCGAGCATTTCCCCTACGACGAGATCGAGCGCGAGGCAGTCGTGTGGCGCGAGCAGCCGTCGGATCTGGCGGCGTTCACGCGCACCGCGATGCACGACGGAGGGTGCGCGCCGCCGGTCACGACCGCTCCGGTGCGCCTGCTCGGACGGCTTGCGGAAGCAGGCGTCGACGCGCCGCCGGCCGATCCTGCGTTCCGCCGGCCGCCATGGATGCGGGTACGCGCCGACCTCGGGCCCAACTACCGCGAGACCAAACGGCTGATGCGCACGCTCGACCTCCACACGGTGTGCGAGTCGGCCGGTTGTCCCAACATCTACGAATGCTGGGCCGACAAGACCGCGACGTTCATGATCCTCGGCGAGCGATGCACGCGAGCGTGCGGCTTCTGTCTCGTCGACACCCGTCATCCACTGGCACTCGACCCCGACGAACCGGCCCGCGTGGCCGATGCCGTCGCGACGCTCGGGCTCGAGCACGCGGTGGTCACGAGTGTGGCGCGCGACGACGTGCCCGACGGCGGCGCCGCGCTCTTCGCGGCCACGATCCACGCCATCCGCGCCCGAGTGCCCGGCACGCGCGTCGAGGTGCTGATCCCCGACTGCAAGGGCGACAACAGCGCGCTCAGCACCGTCTTCGGCGCCCGTCCCGACGTGCTGAACCACAACCTCGAAACGGTCGCGCGCCTCCAGCGTGCGGCGCGGCCGTCGGCGGGTTACGCGCGATCGCTCACAGTCCTGGCGCGCGCGAAACGCGCCGGGCTCGTGACCAAGTCCAGCATCATCCTCGGTTTGGGCGAGACCGACGACGAGCTGCGCGGCGCGATCGCCGACCTGCGCTCCGTCGGCGTCGACATCCTCACGCTCGGGCAGTACCTCCAGCCGTCGTCGCGACATCTGCCCGTCGTGAAGTGGTGGCATCCCGACGAGTTCGCCGCGCTGGGCTCGTACGCACGGTCACTCGGCTTCACCCACGTCGAGGCCGGGCCGCTCGTGCGCTCGAGCTACCACGCGAAGACGGCTGCCAACGCGACGGCGGATCTGCAGTCGACATCGGCCGGCGTGCCCGCCTGAGCTGATGGCAACGGTCCGCGACCGCATCACCGACAACATCGCCGCGTTCATCTCGAAGCAGCACGTGTTCTTCGTCGCGACCGCGCCCGGCGGTGCCGGCGGTCACGTCAATCTGTCGCCCAAGGGCCTCGACACCTTCAAGATTGTCGACGACCACACCGTTGCGTACATGGATCTGACGGGGAGCGGGGTCGAGACGATCGCCCATCTCCGCGACAACGGCCGGATCACGATCATGTTCTGCGCCTTCGAGGGCAATCCCGA
>DASVIY010000180.1:0-5828 GCA_036386195.1 Acidimicrobiia bacterium
CACGGCGGACACTGAGCGACGGCTCAGTAGGCCTGCGGCCCGACGCGGCTCCTATGGTACGCCGATGCCTCTCGAACCCGGCCTGGTCGCCTCAGCCGTGCTCATCGTGACCGAGACTGACACCGCGCTCGCGCTCAAGACCGGCGACGTGCCGGTGCTCGCGACGCCCCGCGTCGTGCGGCTCGCGGAGGAGGCCACCGTCCTCGCGGTCCAAGATCATGTGACCGCCGGCACCACGACGGTCGGCTACCGCGTGCAACTCGATCATCTCGCGCCGACACCGGTCGGCGGCCGTGTGCAAGCCGAAGCGATGCTCGAAACCGTCGAGGGCCGGCGGCTCACGTTCCGCGTGTCGGTCAGTGACGGCCACGGTTTGGTCGCAGCCGGACGCATCACCCGGGTCATAGTGGATCGGGCGCGTTTCCTCGAGAAGGCCACCGGCACCTGATCCGAGCGCCGCGAAGCTCGTCACGACCGCCGCGGTAGCGTCGACGCCGATGGCGCCCGACGACGAGACCCAGCCCGGCTGGGCCGCCCCACCGCCCAACCCCGGTTGGGGTGCGCCGCCTCCGGAAACACCGCCGCCCGCTGCATCCGGGTGGGGCAGCGCGCCGCCGACATCTCCGATCGGCGTCGGCTCGGAGCCGCCGTCGATGACGCCGGGCCAACCGGTGACGCGAGCGCGCCGGCGCTGGATCTGGGTGCTGATCGCCTCGGTCGTCGGGGTCATCGGTCTCTATGCGGTCGACGCCGTGCTGTTTACGCAGAAGATCAAGCCACCGATCGACGCGACCAACGCGTTCGTCCACGACATTCGGTATCACGACTACGCGAGCGCGCAACGCCGGCTCTGCGCATCCGATCGGGGCAACGTGAGCGTAGAAACACTTGCGCGAGCTCTCGGCAGCGATCCCATCCTGGGTACCTTCACCGGCTACAGCGTCAACCCGCTTGGCGTGCGCTTCCATGGCAACGGTGTGAACGTGGATTTCACCCTCAACTACCCGCTCAATCGCACAAGCGACCGAACACTCCACTTGGTCAAGGAGAACGGCAAGTGGCGACCGTGCGGGTTTTCGAACGGCAGCGCCTGACGCCGTGGACGCGTGCTCACACCACCTCGCGCGAGTCGGCGTCGAGCCCGTCGAGGAACGCCAGCAGTATCTCGCGCCAGTCGGCAGGTGCTTCGAACTGAGGTGAGTGACCGGCGCCGGCGATAACGACGAGCTGTGCGTCGGGAAGCGCGACAGCGGCCTTGCGCGAGGGTCCGACAAACGACTCGTCCTGCTCACCCACCATCACGAGCGTCGGCGTGTCGACGTGGCGCAGCGCGTCGACCTGGTCGGGCTGGGTGGCAAGCTCCATCGCCAGCGCGGCCCACATGTACGGTGAGAGCGCTGCCCACTTGCGATCTTGGAACTCCTTGTAGCCGGGCTGCTCGACCAGCAGACGCCGATACGCGGGACTGCCGAGCGGGTCGAGCTCGTCTTGGGCGCGCTTGAGCGCATCCATGCCCTTCTCGAGCGCGAGGCGCGCGCCGTACTCGACCAGCTCGACACTGATGCCGGGCACGGGTCCGGGGGACGTGTCCATCAGCACGAGCGCCTCGACGCGCTCGGGGTGTGCGAGCACCAGTCGGCGAGCGACCATTCCACCCATTGAATGGCCGAGTAGCCGGAACCTCTCGACCCCGACGGCGTCCGCCACCGCGACCGTGTCCGCGGCAAGTCGATCGAGCGAGTACGCGCCGAGGTCGGCGGGCCCGTCGCTCGCGCCGTGCCCGCGGTGGTCGAACGTGATGACCCGATGCGTGGTCGCGAGCGCATCGACGTGCAGGGCGAAATCCTCCTTCGCCCCTCCGAAGCCGTGCACGAGCACGAGGTCCGGGCCCGAGCCGGTCGCCTCGACCTCGAGCGCCACGCCGTCGTCGACCGTCACCCGCACGTCTGCGCCTTCCACCAGGTCGGGCTCATGGGACTGCCATCGTCGCGCTTCCCACAACCGAAATCGCCAAGGGGGCCCCGGTAAGCTGAGGAAATGGCCGTGACCCAAAGTGCGCCCCGCCGAGGGGCGCAGTGGAAGTTCTGGGCCCGTCTCGGCGTGAGCGGCGTGCTGCTCGTCGTGCTCGTGTCGAAGATCCATCCGGAAAACGTGCTCCCGAAGCATTCGCACCTCTCCACGCTCGCGTTCTTCGCCTTCGCGTTGCTCATGGCGGCCTTCGGCATCGCCCTGTCCGCGTGGCGCTGGCAGCGGGTGCTGGTCGTGTTCGACAAGCACGTGCCGTTACGGGTGCTCCTCTCGCATTACTTCGCGGGCCAGTTCGTCGGCAATGTCCTCCCGTCGACGATCGGTGGCGACGTGATGCGCGTGAGCCGCGGCTCCAAGACCGTCGACTCGTCCGAGATCGCGTTTGCGTCGGTCGCGCTCGAGCGGCTCAGTGGCTTCGTCGCGCTGCCGCTCCTCACCTTTCTCGGCTTCCTCGCGCGACCGTCGCTCATCGAGCAATCATGGGCGTGGGTCGCGCTCGCGATCGCGGGCGTGACGCTCGTCGCCCTCGCCGTCATCCTGTACGCAGCCGGCCACCCCCGCCTCGCGGGTCGTTTCGCCGAACACGAGAACTTCATGCGCTTCGTGGGCGCGGTGCACCTCGGTATCGGCCGCCTCCGACAGGAGCCGCGCGCCGCGGCCGGCGTGCTGATCGCCGCGATGGCATATCAACTCTCAGTTGTCCTCATGGTCCTTCTCGCGGTCCACACGCTCGCGATCTCACTTCCGATCGCGGCCGTCTTCGCGTTCATCCCCGCGGTCGCGATGGCGCAAGTGCTCCCCTTGTCGCTCAACGGCCTCGGTGTGCGCGAGGGGTTGCTCGTCGTGTTCCTCGCCCCACTCGCGGGTGTGTCGCACGGCCAGGCCGTCGGACTCGGACTCCTCTGGTACGCGATGATGCTGATCGTGAGCCTCTTGGGCGCCCCGTCGTTCGCGGTCGGACACCGCCACCGTGCCAGTTCGCACGCAGAGGAGCCCGTCTCGCCGCGCGAGCCGTCGACACCGGCACCGTGACCATCACCAACACCAAGACCACCGAGGCGCCGACTGGCAAGCGACCGCTGCCACACGGACGTCGGCTGAGCGACGGGCATTGGATCTACTGGTGGGTCGAGATCCTCGGGATCTTCGCGTTCTACGGGATCTACAGCTTCATCAGGAACGCGAACGAGGGCGACAAGCGCGCTGCGTTTGACCATGCGAAGCAGCTCATCCAGTGGCAACACCAGCTGGGCATCTACCACGAGCAGACGTTGCAGAGCTGGGCGCTGCACTTCAAACCGCTCATCGTGTCGATGAACTACTTCTACGGCTCACTGCATTTCGTCGTAACCGCGGGCGTCGGCATCTACCTGTTCCGGAAATGGAGTGATGACTACCCGCTCTGGCGAAACGCGATCGGGATCGCGACCGCCACCGCCCTGATCGGTTTCGTGCTCTGGCCTCTTATGCCACCCCGGCTGCTCGACACATACGTTCACTCCAACTACTACGGCTTCCAGGACACCCTGGCGAAGTACCCGGCGTTCTGGTCGTTCAACTCGGGCGCGGTCAGCAAGATCTCGAACCAGTACGCAGCGATGCCGAGCGTGCACTGTGCCTGGGCGCTGTGGTGCGCCTGCGCGCTCGTCCCGCGCCTCAAGCACATCTGGGCGAAGGTGCTCGCGGCGTTGTACCCGCTCGGCACGGTCACGGCGATCGTCCTCACCGGCAACCACTACTTCCTCGACGCGGTGGGCGGCTTCCTCATCCTGGGCATCGGCTATCTCTTCTCACGTATCTTCACGCGCGCCGGACGCGGTATCTACCTGCCCGGTTAGTGCCGGTCTCGTCAGTCGTTGCGGTGCCGGCGCCGCAGCCGGCCCAACAGCGACCCGGCAATCGCACCCAGCAGAGCCGAACCCAAGATCACGTAGATGAGCCGCGCGTTGTGTGTGCCGACGAGGAAGTTGATCGGCACCCGTTTGCTGTTGGCCCACGCGAACGCCACCACCAGGATGACCGCGATCGCTCCGAAAACGAGCCGTGCGTTGATCCTCGTGCCCTGGGGATCCTCCGCCATTGCTCACCCCCGGTTCGTTGTTCCGACCGTACCCGGCGACAGCGATTTGGTCGCGCCGGCGAGCTCGCGCAACGAAGGGTTCCCCTGCACGAGCAAGAGAACTCGCTCGCGCACCGCGCTGTCCGCGAGTGACAGTTGCGTGTCGCGCGCCGTGACGAGCGCGAGCCGGCGAGGTGGCATGTCGGCAAACGCGAACGTCTGAATTCCCGTGATCTCGGGTGGGACGGCGGTCTCGGGGAGCACCGACACACCACCGCCGGCAGCAACGAGGTCGGCGATGAGACGAACGCCCTCCACTTCGACCGGCACCTCGAACGCGACACCTTGTGCAGCCGCGGCCGCCTCCACTTCGGTGCGCAGCGGGTTGTTGGCCGGCGGCAGCACGACCTGGAGCTCCGACAGCACGCTCAACGGGACGGGCTCGGGCGGCAGCAACGTGCCCAACGGCGCGATGCCGACCAGCTCCTCCTCGAGGAGATGCTCGACCTTCAGGCGTGCGTCGGTGACGGGCTCGGTCACAACAGCCTGCGCCAGCTCCTGTGCGAGGACCTCGCCGGACAGGCGCTCGGAGGCGCCCTCATTGACCCGGAGGCTCACGCCGGGTGCGTAGACGCGAAGATCGGCGACGAGCGCAGGGATGATCCACCGGCTGGCGGTACCGACAACTCCCAGGCTGGCGTGACCGGCCCGGAGTCCCTGCAGCATCGACAGGTCGGCACTCATGGCCTCCAGCTCGTGGCGGATCCGCCGGGCGCGCTCCACCACGACGGCGCCGCATTCGGTCGGCGTCGCTCCCCGCCGCCCGCGGGTGAGCAGCGAGGCCCCCAGCTCGTGTTCGAGCTGGCGAACCTGCTCCGAGACGTTGGACTGCACGGTCGCGAGGGCCGCGGCGGCCGCCGTAAACGAGCCCTCGTCGGTGATCGCGAGCAGAGCGTCGAGATGGCGGAGTTCCATGATCTTTGCCTCCACGTGACGTTTCGTCCGGGTACCAGCCCTGATGGGATCAGTCTAAGCGATTGATCCCATCAAAAGGAACGACTGGACAGATTAGCTACCAGCAAGCAAGACTGTCCCAGCACGCTCGGGGAGCCGGTGCCCCCCCGCCGGCTCTCCGGGATCTTCTCCCGGTTTCCTATGGAGGTTTCGACCGTGGCCGCTGAACACCTCTCGACCCTCGTCTTCACTGGACCGCTCACCTGGACCATGCATGCCGCGTGCCCGGGCCGCAGCGAGCTGTTCTTCGCGCCGGCCGGCGAGCGCCCCGAGGCACGCGTCGTGCGCGAGCAAAAAGCGCGTGCGATCTGCCTCACCTGTGTTGTGCTCGAGCCCTGTCGCGACTGGGCCCGTGAGCACCGCGAGTACGGCTTCTGGGGCGCCGAGTCCGAGGAGCAGCGCGCCGCGGCCGGATATCGGGTCGACATGCCAGTCGGTCGGGTCGCTCGCTACCCCAAGGGCAACGGCTCACCCGTCGAGCCGCGCGCGCCGCGCGTCGCCTGACCACCGCACTGCGGACGCCGAGCGGCGCGACGCGCCGCCGGTAGTGTCCGGGTTGTGACAACCCCCGAGGGCGTCGACCTCGAGCGGCTGCGTGGGTACTTCACCGATCATGTTCCCGACGCGTCCGGCGCTCCGCTCTCGGCCGAGCTGATCGCCGGCGGCCGCTCCAACCTCACGTACCGGGTCACCGACGGCGAGCACGCTTGGGTCCTGCGCCGTCCAC
>DASVIY010000181.1:0-4620 GCA_036386195.1 Acidimicrobiia bacterium
CTCGCCGCTCTCGGCCCCTTGGATCACGCGGTGGTCGTACGTGCTCGTGAGCGTGACGACCCTGCTCACGCCCAGCTGCGCCAGCACATGCGCGTCGGCGCCCTCATACTCGGCCGGAAAGCCGATCGCGCCGACGCCCACGATGAAGCCCTGCCCCGGCATCAACCGCGGCACCGAGCTCACCGTGCCGATCATCCCCGGATTCGTGATGCTCGCCGTCGTGCCCGCGAAGTCGTCGACCTCGATCTGGCCCGAGCGCACCTTGCGGATCAGCTCCTCGTATGCAGCGAAGAAGGCCGCGAAGTCGAGCTCGTCGGCGTGCTTGATGTTGGGCACCATGAGCGAGCGCGAGCCGTCGGACTTCTCCACGTCGACGGCGAGGCCGAGGTTGACGTGATCATGGCGCACGACGGCGGGCTTGCCGTCGACGACACCGAACCCGGAGCTCATCGCGGGCATCCTCGCGATCGCTCGCACGATTGCGAACGCGATCAGGTGCGTGAAGCTCACCTTGCCGCCGCCGACGCGGGCGAGGTGGTTGTTGAGGATCTGGCGGTTGACCTCGAGCAACTTCGCCGGCACCACGCGAACCGACGTGGCCGTGGGCACGGTGAGGCTCGCCTCCATGTTTTCGACGATGCGGGCCGCTGCGCCACGAAGTGGCTTGGGCTCCTCGCCGTCGAGCACGAGTGGCGGTGCAGCCTCGTGCGGCGCGACCAGTGGCTCGGGTGTCGCCGGCTCGGCGGGAATCGGCACCCCGAGCTTCGGTGCCGGCTCAGGCGGGGCCGGTGCGGCGGGTGCAGGAGGCGGCGCCGGTGCGGCGGTCGTCGCTACCTCGCCGTTGCCGTCGCCGGACGTGGTGTGGCCGCGCGGCACGTAATCAGCGAAGAACTCGCGCCAGCTCTCCGCGACCGACTCCGGGTTCTCCACGAACTGGCGGTACATCTCCTCGATGAGCCCGGAATTCGGTCCGAGCTCTTGGAAACCCGCCTCGGGAGCGGCCATTGCCTCTGCCTCCTCCGCCTGTGTACGAACTACTTGCGCAGCAGCTCGGCGACCTGGAACGCGAGATCGAGCGACTGGCGAGCGTTGAGCCGAGGGTCGCACATCGTCTCATAGCGCTGCTCGAGCTGTTCGCCGAGCACCTCTTCGGTGCCGCCGAGGCATTCGGTCACGTCTTCGCCGGTGAGCTCGACGTGCACACCTCCGGGCCACACGTCGGCCGTCTCGCATGCTGAAAAAAAGCCGCGCAGCTCCCGCATGATGTCGTCGAAGTGCCGCGTCTTGTAACCACTGGCATGGGTGTAGGTGTTCCCGTGCATCGGGTCGCACGCCCACACGACCGGGTGCCCGGAAAGCTTCACCGCACGCAGCAGTGGCGGCAACACGTCGCCGACCTTGTCGGCGCCCATCCGCGAGTAGAGCGTGAGCCGGCCCGGCCGGCGCTCGGGGTTCAGCCGCTCACACAGCGCCAGCGTCTCGTCGACCGTCGCCGACGGACCGAGCTTCACCCCGAGCGGATTCTGCAGGCCCGCGAAGAACTCGACGTGCGCGCCATCGAGCTGACGGGTGCGCTCGCCGATCCACAACAGGTGCGCGGAGCAGTCGTACCACTCGTCGGTGAGACTGTCCTGGCGGGTGAGCGCCTCCTCGTAGCCGAGGATCAAGGCCTCGTGCGCGGTGTAGAAGTCGACTTGGTGGAGCTGCAGCTCAGCCTCGAGGTCGATGCCGCACGCGGCCATGAACCGCATCGCCCGCTGGATCTCCTCGGCCACCGACTCGTAGCGCTTGCCTTCACTGCTGCTCGCGACGAACTCCTGATTCCAGGCATGCACCCGGTTGAGGTCGGCGTAGCCGCCCTTGGTGAACGCCCGCAACAGGTTCAACGTGGAGGCTGCCTGGTTGTAGCCGTGCAGCAGCCGGCGCGGATCGGGTTGGCGGGCCTCACGATCGAACGCGAAGTCGTTGACGAGGTCGCCGCGGAACGAGGGAAGCTCCGTGCCGTCGCGGGTCTCGGTGCCCGACGAACGCGGCTTCGCGAACTGCCCGGCGATGCGCCCGAGCTTCACCGTCGGCACACCGGTGCTGTACGTGAGCACCACCGACATCTGCAGGATGATCTTCAGCTTGTCGCGAATCGAGTCGGCCGAGAACGCGTCGAACGACTCGGCGCAGTCACCCGCCTGCAGTAGGAACCCGTCGCCCCGCTGCACCTCGGCGAGCGCCTCGGTAAGGTCTCGCGCCTCACCTGCGAACACGAGCGGCGGCAGCCGGCGCAACTCCGCGATCGTGGCGTCGAGCGCGACCGGGTCGGGCCATTCCGGTTGCTGCGCGGCAGCGCGCGTGCGCCAGCGGGCCGGTGTCCATCCCTCACTGGAAAGCTCTGTGGCCGGCATCCGAGCCTGCTAGAGGTATCCGCTGCCGCTCGGCGCCGTGCCCTGGGGACCGGGACCGCCGCCACCCATCTCGAGCGAGCGCTGCTGGCGCATCTGCTCGAGCTGTCCCTGCGTCATCTGTTGCTGGGTGAACAGGGTCGCCTGGATGCCGTGGAACAGGCCCTCGAGCCAGCCGACCAACTGCGCCTGGGCGATGCGGAGCTCCGACTCGCTGGGTGTCTCCTCGCTGAACGGGAGCGACACGTCTTCGAGCTCGCGGCGCAAGTCGGGTGACAACACTTCCTCGAGCTCGTGGATCGACTTCTCGTGGATCTCGCGCAGGGCCCGGCGGCCGGCATCGTCGAGCGGGGCCCGCCGCACCTCGTCGAGCATCGTGCGCACCATCGACGCGATGCGGATCAGCTTGGTCGGCCGCGTGACCTGCTCGAGCTCGTCAACGTTGCCCTCGGTCGCGCCGCCGGTCGCGCCGTCGCCGGCCGGCCCGGAGGCGGCATCGACCACCTCGGGTTGCACGGTCTCGCTCTCAGATGCGGCCGGCGTCGAGTCGGTGTCCACGTATCCTCCCGGGAATCACCCGCAAGGATAGGGGCTCAGCTCGATCCCGCAGGATCCGTTCACCATGTGCCGGTGACGTCTGGTGGACGCGCCCCGACTGCGCCCGTGGCACGCGGTCCCGGCACGGAGCGGAACTCATATGCAATGTGCTCGCGCCCGGGCTGGCAGACCCAGCATTCGCCGGTGCGGCCCGAGGTTGCAAGCTGCACGACAGCGTCCGCTATCTGCTCGGGCGGGATCAAGGGGAAGCCGGCTTGGTCGAACTTCGCTTTTGCGTCGGCCGTCAGGATGTTGGTGTCGGTCATGCCCGGGTTGACCGTGTTGGCTGTGATGTTGCGCTCGATCAGCGTGGGCGCGATCGAGCGGATGAAGCCGACGACCGCGTGCTTGGTGAGCACGTAGATGGGGTCGGGCGGGAATGGGACCAGGCCCGCCAGCGACGCGGTCGCGACGATTGCACCACCGCCCCGATGCCCGAGCGCCCGTACCGCGGCGCGAGCACCGAAGACGACGCCGTCGACGTTGACGCGCATGATTCGCCGGTACTCCTCGTCGGTGAGGTCTTCGAGCTCAACTCGGCCCAGCGCGATGCCCGCATTGAGGAACGCGATGTCGACACCGCCGAGCTCGCGCTCGCACGCGGCGAACGCGGCGTCGACCTGCTCGGAGTCGCCCACGTCGGCTCGGTGAAAGCTCCCGTCGACAGCCTCCGCGATTTCACGCCCCACGTCCTCGGTCAGGTCAACGACACATATGCGCGCGCCCTCAGCGGCGAAGCGCTCGACCGCGGCGCGGCCGATGCCCGACGCACCACCCGTCACGAGCGCGACCTTGCTCTCGAGCAGACCCATGCGCTCTACCCTCGCACAAGGAGCAGCACAGCCGAGAAGTGGCACACACCGGCAGCGATCACGAACGAGTGCCAGATTTCGTGATAACCGAACACTTTGGGGTTCGGGTCCGGCCAGTTCGTGGCCAGCAACACGGCGCCGACCGTGTACAGCACACCGCCGGCGGCCAACAGGACGAGCTCGGCTGTCGTCAACGAGTAGGCGAACTGCGGCGCGGCGATGATCGCGAGCCATCCCAGACCGAGGTACATGACCAGCCCGGTCTTGTGCAGGCGATCGAGCATGGTGATCGTGAGCACGATGCCGAGCGTTGCCACCGCCCAGGCAATCGCGAGGATGGCGATGCCCCACGACGGTTTCAGCGCGAGCAGACAGAAAGGCGTGTAACTCCCGGCGATGAGCACGAAGATCATCGAGTGATCGAGGTGCTTCATCACGCGCTCGGCGCGCGGCGACCATTTGCCGCGGTGGTACGCCGCGCTCGTGCCGTAGAGCAACGTGAGCGTCCCGGCGAAGACGGCCGCGCCGATCTTCGCGGTCGTACCCTGCGCGACCCAGACGAGCAGGATGCCCGCCGGAATCGACACGTAGAACCCGAGCTCGTGGAGGCGCCCACGCCACTTGGGCTTCAGCCTGGCGACGGTCTCTTTGACTGTGTCCATTCCACCTTCTACTCGCCGCCCCTCAACTGTCGAGGATGACGAGCCGTGATTCGGTCATCTCCTGGATCGCGTACCGCGGCCCCTCGCGAGTATTACCGGAATCTCGGAGGCCCCCGTACGGCATCTGATCGGCGCGATATGTGGGCACTTCGTTGA
>DASVIY010000182.1:0-9962 GCA_036386195.1 Acidimicrobiia bacterium
TGGAGCCACCGTTTAGACTCGGAAACATGCCTGATGCAGCCGCCGAGCCGTTCGCCGCGGTCGCCGAGCTCGGGCGGCGGTCGCGTGCCGCCTCGCGGCACCTTGCCCGCGTGTCGACCGCCGAGAAGGACGCCGCACTGATCATGGCCGCCGACCTGCTCGTCGAGCGCACGCCCGAGATCCTGAAGGCCAACCAGGTCGACGTGGAGGCGGCGAGAGCCGCGGGCATGGAGCGCGGGCCGCTCGACCGCCTGCGCCTCGACGAAGCCCGCATCGAAGCCATGGCCGACGGACTTCGCAACGTCGCGGCCCTGCCCGACCCGATCGGCGAAGTCCTCGACGGCTGGACGCCACCGAGCGGCCTCGAGATCCAGCGCGTGCGCGTGCCACTCGGTGTGGTGGCGATCATTTACGAGAACCGGCCCAACGTGACCAGCGACGCGGCCGGGATCTGCGTGAAGTCGGGCAACGCGGTGCTGCTCCGAGGTTCGGGCAGCGCGCTGCATTCCAATGTGGCGATCGCCGACGTGTTGCGCATGGCGCTCGCCAAGGTCGGGCTGCCGGCCGACAGCGTGCTCCTCGTCGACGACGTGTCGCACGAAGCCGCGGTCGCGCTGATGCAGTCGACCGATTCGGTCGACTGCCTGATCCCGCGCGGCGGCCCCGCGCTGATCCAGTCAATCCGCGACCACGCGACGGTGCCGGTCATCATCGACGGTGACGGCAATTGCCACGTCTACGTCGACGAGTACGCGGACCTCGACGAAGCGATCGACATCGCTGTCAACTCCAAGGTGCAGCGGCCGAGCGTGTGCAACTCGTCGGAGTCGCTCGTGGTGCACGCAGCCATCGCCGAAGCCTTCCTTCCGCGCGTGTGTGCAGCGCTCGTCGACAACGGCGTCGAGCTGCTCGGCGACGACGCGAGCCGCGCCCTCGTGCCGTCGATCGGTCTCGCCACCAACGCGGATTTCGCGCAGGAGTTCCTGTCGTTGAAGATGACCGTCGCCGTCGTGCCCTCACTCGACGATGCCATCGACTTCGTCAATCGCTTCTCGAGCGGCCACACGGAGGCGATCCTCACCTGTGATCTCGACGCGGCCCGCCGGTTCACGCACGAGGTCGACGCGGCCGTCGTGATGGTCAATGCGTCGACACGGTTCACCGACGGCGACCGGTTCGGCTTCGGCGCCGAGATCGGCGTCTCCACGCAAAAGCTCCACGCCCGCGGCCCGATGGGTCTGCGCGAGCTGACCACCTACAAGTACGTGGTGTGGGGCGACGGTCAGGTGGTCGAGTAATGGACCGCTTCGATTCGGTGCCCGATGTCGTCGCGCGTCTGCGTGAGGCCGATTACCTGGCCGACACCAGCATCGCGGGTGTCGTGTATCTGGCCGACCGGCTCGAGAAGCCGGTGCTGGTCGAGGGACCGGCCGGTGTCGGCAAGACCGAGTTGGCGAAAGCGATCGCCGAGACCACCGGCTCGCGTCTCATTCGCCTCCAGTGCTACGAGGGCCTCGACGAGTCGAAGGCTCTCTACGAGTGGAACTACAAGAAGCAGCTGCTGCGCATCCAAGCCGACCGCGAGCACGAGTCCGACTGGGCCGAGGTCGAGCAGGACATCTTCTCGGAGTCGTTCCTGCTGACGCGGCCGCTGCTGGAGGCGATCAGGGCCGAGGAGCCGGTGGTGCTGCTGATCGACGAGGTCGACCGGGTCGAGATGGAGACCGAGGCGTTGCTGCTGGAGGTGCTGTCCGACTTCCAGGTGTCGATCCCCGAGCTCGGCACGATCCAGGGCAAGCAGCGGCCGATCGTGGTGCTCACGTCGAACAACACCCGCGAGCTCTCCGAAGCGCTGAAGCGGCGGTGCCTCTATCTGCACGTCGACTACCCCGATCTCGAGCGCGAGAAAGACATCGTGCGCGTACGTGTGCCCGAGATCGACGAGGAGCTCGCGGAGCAGGTGGCGCGCGTCGTGCGTTCGATCCGCCAGCTCGATTTGAAGAAGTCGCCGTCGATCTCCGAGACGATCGACTGGGCCCGCACGCTGCTGTACCTCGGCAAGCACGACATCGATCCCCAAGTGATCGGCGAGACGCTGCACGTGTTGCTGAAGTACCAGTCCGACATCGTGAAGGCGCGCAAGGAGCTCCAGGTCGACGGGGGCGCGCTTCCCACGGCCGCGCGACCGGGCTGAGTCAGGGGCGACCGATGCCGCCGTTCAACGCCGCGAAGCTCACCGACGCGGTCGCGCGACTCGGCGAGCGCGACAGTGTGCGTGACGGGCTCGGTGCCGATCCGTCGATGCTCGACGTGCTCCAGGGCTTCGTGCACGAGCTGCGGGCTGCGGGTCTCCCGGTGTCGATGACCGAGAACCTCGACGCGATGCGCGCCATCGAGCACATCGATCTCGGCGAGCGCGACACGTTCAAGTCGGCGCTCGGCGCGACGCTCGTGAAGCATCATCAGCATCGGGCGGCGTTCGACACGGTGTTCGACGTGTACTTCTCGTTCTATGCGGCGGGTGTCGCGGACGACGAGTTGAGCGGCGCGCTCTCGGATGCGGATGCCGATGCGATGCAGGCGCCGCCCGAAGGCGGTGGCGTCATGGGCGACGTGTCGCCGGAGGACCTGGCCCAGATGCTGCTCGACGCGTTGATGACGATGAACCGCGAGCAACTGCGTGCGCTCGCGGCGATGGCGGTGAACCGCTTCGCCGGGATGGAGCCGGGCCGGCCCGTCGGCGGCACCTACTACCTGTACCGCACGCTGAGGCAACTCGATTTCGACGCGCTCACCGCCCGCATGATGGGCCGTGCCCGCGAGGAACGGCCGGAGCAGATGGCCGGTGATGCGCTCGCCGACCGGTTGCAGCAGGAGGAGTTCGAGGCGCGCTTGCGCGAGCTACGCGACATCGTGGAGGCGGAGATCCGCCGGCGCCTCGTCGCGGACCGCGGCGTCGAGGCGATGGCGCGCACGCTCCGCAAGCCGTTGCCCGAAGACGTCGACTTCATGCACGCGTCACGCGAGGAGATGCAGGCGCTCCAACGGGCCATCTACCCGTTGACGCGCGCGCTCGCCGCTCGGCTGGCGCAGCGGCGGCGTCGCCGCAACCGGGGTGCGCTCGACTTCCGCTCAACTGTGCGTCACTCGCTCTCCTACGGCGGTGTGCCGGCGGAGCCGAAGTTCCGTCATCCGAAGCCGTCGAAGCCCGAGATCATGGTGGTGGCCGACATCTCCGGATCGGTCGCGAGCTTCGCCCGCTTCACCTTGCAGTTCGTCTACGCGATGGCGAGCCAATTCTCGAAGGTGCGGTCGTGGGTGTTCATCGACGGGGTCGACGAGGTCACGCGTTTCTTCCAGGAGTCCGACGACATCGGCGAAGCGATCCAGCGCGTCAACACCGAGGCCGACGTGGTGTGGGTCGACGGGCATTCCGACTACGGGCACGCGTTCGAGGTGTTCCACGACCGCCATCTGCTCGAGATCACGCACAAGACGTCGGTGATTCTCCTCGGCGACGCGCGCAACAACTATCACGCGGCCCAGGCGTGGGTGCTCGACGAGCTGGGCAAGCGGGCGCGGCATCTGTACTGGCTCAACCCCGAACCGATCGGCTACTGGGACACCGGCGACTCGATCGTGTCCGAGTACGGCGTGTTCTGCGACGGCGTGTACGAGTGCCGCAACCTCCGCCAGCTCGAGCAGTTCGTCACTGCCATCGTCGACGGCTGACCGTCTGCACAAGATCTTCGCATCGCAACTTGATCCAAGCGCGCGGCGACTATCGAACACCATCCCAGACGCGCGTCCTCATTGGAATCGATGCGAACAAGGAGTGCGATCATGTCTCTCGTCCGTCTTCTTACTGCGTGGCTGCACGCGGTTGCCGACTATGCCGTCGGCGGCCTACTGATCATCGTGGCGCTCGTCGCCGGCGGCACCGCCGGTGCGACCGCGACCGGGATTGTCGTGGGCGCGGTCGTGCTCCTCGTGAGCATGCTCACCAAGTACCCGCTCGGGGTCGTGAAGGTACTGCCGTTCACTGTGCATTCCGCGGGCGACTATCTCGCCGCACTGCTGCTCGTCGCCGCACCCTTCGTGCTCAACTTCTCGTCGAGTGATACGGGGTTGAGCGCGTTCTACGTCGTGGCGGGCGTTGCCGTGCTCGCGGTGAGCCTCATCACCAACTACCAGTACAGCCCGAAGCGCGAATGGAGCGGCGTGCAGGCGGCCACTGCGTAACCAGTTACCAGCCAGCCCCGGCTCGTCGGCCGCGTGTCCCATCGTCGGATGCGCGGCCGATGCGCGCCCGGGCTACCCCTCACGAATCGAACTGGCCCGCGATCACTCAAGTCTTTCTTGAGCGAACGCGTACCAGTTCCGTCCAACCGATCGAACTGGCCCGCGATCACTGGGGTTCTTCTTGAGCAAACGCGTACCAGTTTGCGGGAAGCGAGATTGGCGGCTGATCAGCTGTCGCTGAGCGACGCACCCAGCAGCTGCGACGCGCGGTCGGCGATGCGTGCCAGCGCGAGCAGCTGCGCCCGCTCCCGGCGACGAAACGGGTGACCGGAGCGACCGAGCAGGAGCGTCGCATGTATGGCCGGCAGCGCGGCAACGGCGAGATCGTCGGGGCCGCTCCGACCGGCAGACACATGCGCTGACGCGGTCGTGCCCGCGCTCAGTGCACTCAGCGCGGCCGCTGAGGGTACGTCGTCGCCGACCGACGCGAGGACGTCCTCGCCGCACACGAGCGCAGCCCAGTCCGCGAGGAACTCGGCGCGCGTGTCGCTGACCAGCGAGGTCTGTAGGGCGACGGGGCTGGTCGCATCGCACAACCGGCTCGCCGACTCGAGCGCGTCGAGGCGCGGGTCGGGGAAGTTGGCCACGACCCGTACTTCCTCTACCGACGCGCCGTCGACCTCTTCGATCTCGCGCACCAGCATCGGCACGAGCTCGATGTCGGGCAGATTGACCGCGAACTCGTCGACCACGATCCTGTCGCTCTGCTCGAGCACGTCGATGCCCATGATGTCGCCGCGCGCCGCGCCGATGCGCGAGGCGACGAGTCCGAGGGCGCCGGGCCGGTCGGGTAACCAGACGCGCACGAGGACATGCGCCGTCGCATCGGGCAGCGGCTCGTCGAGCGCCATGGGGTGAGCGTAGGTGCAACGTGCTTCGGGAGTGTTTCTCGAATATGAACGTCGAGCCGGCCGAGGGCGCGCTTCGTAGACTCCCGCGATGGCCGCCGATCACGTCGCCGAGGCGCCGCCCGAGCGCGTCGGGATCCTCGGGGGCACCTTCGACCCGGTGCACAACGGCCACCTCGCGGCCGCGGCCGAGTGCCGGACGACGCTTGCGCTCGACCGGGTCCTGCTGGTCGTCGCCGGTGACCCCTGGCAGAAGCGGGGCGCGGTCGTCGCGCCCGCGGCTGATCGCCTCGCGTTGGTGCAAGCGGCGGTCGCGGGTGTCGAGGGGCTCGAGGCCTCACCGATCGAGGTCGAGCGCGACGCACCGTCGGTGACTGCCGACACGTTGGAGGCGATCGTGGCACCGCACCGCGTCCTGTATCTCCTCCTGGGCGCGGATGCAGTCGCCAACATGGAGACCTGGCGGCGCCTCGACGAGACGCGCCGGCTCGCAACGGTTGTCGTGATCGAGCGAGCGGGGGATCGGCACGCGAGCCCACCCGGACCGGGCTGGGTCGTCGAACGGGTCTCCGTGCCGCGACTCGACATCTCGTCCTCCGATATCCGGGACCGGCTCGGCCGCGGCCGCCCGATCGACGGCCTTGTTCCTGCCGCGGTCATTGGCAGCATTCGCGTGCGCGGCCTCTACACTGGCGCGTGATGACGACCCGATGGCCGACGACTTGACGAGCCGAGCCGGTCGCGTCGCTCCCCGTTCTGTGTTTCCCGAATCTCCCGTGGTGCGTGCGTCGGCGCGCGTCGCGGGGCGGTCGGGTCGACGTTTCCCGAGTTGAGGAGTTCGCCCACGGACGCCAACCACCGAGCCATCGCGGCCGCAGTCGCAGCAGACGCGAAAAACGCGCACGACACCGTCGTCCTCGACGTGGGCGACATCATCGGTATCACCGATCTGTTCGTGCTCACGAGCGCGACCAATACGCGGCAGGTGCGCACGGTGGTCGACGAGATCGAGCATGTGCTGAAGCGCGACGCGCAGATCGCGCCGGGCAGCGTCGAGGGGCTCGACGACGCGTCGTGGGTGCTGCTCGACTACGGAGATGTCATCGTGCACGTCTTCCTTACGGACACGCGCGCGTTCTACGACCTCGACAAGCTCTGGGCCGACGCGCCCCGCGTCGACTGGACACGACCGCGCGTCACGGCGTAAGCGCTCACGCGCCTCGCGTCACGCGTCGAGCCACGGGCGCATGGGCACGCCCCGCTCGATCAGCCCGTCTTTCAACTCTCGCACGCCGACGTTGCGATCGAAGCGCGGCGAATAGAGGATCGAGCTGATGATCGCGGCGGAGGCGCCGCCCTCAGTCAGGCCGGCGGCGATGTGCTCGACGGTGCCGGCGCCACCGGACGCGATCACCGGCACGTTGACCGCGTCGGCGACGGCGCGGGTGATGTCGAGGTCGTAGCCCGACGCCGTGCCGTCACGGTCGATGCTGTTGACCACGATCTCGCCCGCGCCGAGCGCTTCACCCCGGCGTACCCACGCGAGCGCGTCGAGGCCGGTTGCAACGCGGGCGCCGTCGATGAAGACCTCGTAGCCGCTCGGAATGCCGTCCCGGACACCCACCCGCTTGACCTGGGTGCTGAGCACGATGCACTGGCGGCCGAACGCGAGGGCGCCCTCCCGGATGATGTCGGGCTCCCGCACGGCCATCGAGTCGACGGAGATCTTCTCGGCTCCGGCCTTCAGCACGTCGAACATGTCGTCGACCGAACGGATACCGCCGCCGACCGTGAACGGCACGAACACGTGTTGCGCGACGCTGCGCACCGTGTCGAGATCGATCTTGCGCTTCTCGGCGCTCGCAGTGATGTCGTAGAAGACGATCTCGTCGATCTGGTCGTCGTAGAGCTGCTCGGCAAGGCCGGCCGCGGGCGCGACGTCGATGTTGTCCTGAAACTGCTGCGCCTTGGTGACGCGGCCGTCGATCACGTCGAAACACGCGATGAGTCGTCGTGTGAGCATTCAGGTGCCGTCCCACGTGGCGAAGTTCTCGAGCAGGCGCAACCCGACGCGGCCGCTCTTCTCCGCGTGAAACTGGGTTGCCGCGATGTTGCCGCGCGCGACGATCGACGCGAACTCGTGTCCGTAATCGGTGAGCCCCAGCGTGTCGGTCGGATCGGTCGGCACCGCGTAGTACGAGTTCACGAAGTAGAAGTGGCTCGCGTCGGGGACGTTGGCGACGAGCGGATGCGGACGCGCGAATCGCGCCTGGTTCCACCCGATCTGCGGCACACGCTGCGAGTCGGAGAACCGCCGGACGGTACCGCCGAGCCACCCGAGCCCGTCGGTGTCTCCTTCCTCGCTGTGGTCGAAGAGCACCTGGAGACCGATGCAGATGCCGAGGAACGGCACCCCCTCGCCGACTCGCTGCGCGAGCGGCTCGACGAGAGCCGAGTCATGCAACGACTCGAGTGTCGCGCCGGCGGCGCCGACACCCGGGAGGATGATCCGCTCGGCCTCGGCCACCTCCGCGGTCGTCGCGGCGAGACGAGCAGGGAGTCCGAGCTTGCGGAGCGCGTACATCACGCTCGGTGAGTTGCCCGCTCGGTAGTCGATCACGGTGATCAAGGGGACGAGGGTATCGAAACGGCGGTCTTCGCCCGCCACGATTCGACGCCGCTTCGCTGCCACGAGATTCGCGCATGTGAACCCGCTTCGTTGGGCATGAAGAAGACAACGTGCGCTGTTCGGAGACGTCGTTGGTGGGTAGAAGCACCGCGCGTCGTAGGCTTCGGCTCTCGTGCGCCGTTCGAGGAGGCAGAAACCGGAAATGAGCAGGACCCCGCCGCCCGGGTATCACGACCCCGGGGCAAATCATGCGCACCAGGCCTGGCAGGAAGAGTCGCGGTCGCTGCGCGGCTTTCGCGACGCGCTCGGCGCGCTCGGGAAGGCCTCGGAGGGCGACTCCGACGACGGAGAGGTGCCGGCACCGCCGGCGAAACCCGCCCGGCCCGACTGGGAAAAGCACGTGCGCATCGTCGACGCCGACCGGGCCGAGGAGCTGCGCCGGCAACAGCGTCGGGCCCGCCGCGCCACCATCAAGCGGGGCCGTCGCTCGTCTCGTCGCCGCGCGAGCACGACCAGAGCCGCGTCGGGCGGCAGTCCGCCGCCGCCCGACGGTGATGACCCGTCTGCCGAGCTCCTGCCGGGCCCGGAGGCGCCGGCTCTGCCGCCGCCCGGGGCCGTCGACGGCCACAGCGACGAGCAGACCGACGTACAAGGCCAGGGAGAAGACCGGTTAGAAGCTCCTCCGTCCGACGAGCCGGCGGAGATGGCGCCCGCACCCGAAGAGCTCGACCTGGCGATGCAGACGCTCGGTCGCATCGAAGCCCGCGACGAGCTGACCGACATCGACGCGTCCGACATGCACGCGCTCGGACGCACGTTGCAAGCCGAGCGCATCCACCGAGGCGTGACCGTTGACGAGGTGCAGCAGGCGACGAAGATTCCGGCGCCGTATCTCTGCGCGCTCGAAGAGGGACGCGTCGACGGGCTTCCTCAGGGCCCGGTGTTCGTGCAGGGGTACCTGCGTGTGTACGCCCATTTCATGGGACTGCAGCCCGAGAGCAGTCGACGAGTCGAGCTGCAAACGCGAGCGGGTGACCGCCCGCCGGTCGTCGTCTTCGAAGACTTCGAAGACGAGGGCGCCGAAGCCGACGCGAAGCCCGATGCCGTCGACGTGCCGCTCTTCGATTCGCTCCCTGCTGACGGGGAGCCGGTCGCGCCCGCGCCGCCGGGCGCACGGGTGTGGGGCCCGGTCGTCGCGATGGTGACGCGCGCCACCGACGCCACCCGTGCCGCGTTCACCCGCGTGAGGCACCGGAGCAAAGGCCGCAGGCGTACGTGGCATGCGCAGCGCGGGCGGCTCGGGTGGGCGGCGGCGTTCGTCGCCACCGTCCTGCTCACCATGCTCGTGGGTTCGCTGGTGTCGGGCGGCGGCAACGGTAGCTCCGGCCCGAGCTCACTGTCGCGCCCGGCGCGCCGCACGCCTCCGGCATCCAAGCCGGCGGCACCGCCCAACGTTGCCGCGCAGCAGATCGCCGCGATCGAGCCGGTGTCGAGTGATGCGAGCGGCGCCCGGTTTGCGGTGAATCAGTTGCCGTTCACGCTCACGATGGTCGCCAAAGGCTCGTGTTGGGTGCAGGTGCGCCAGGGTGACGGGGGACCCGTGGTGTTCGAAGGCACGTTGCAAGCCGGCCAGGCGAAGACTGTCGACGGCACCGGCAACCTGTTTGTTCGCCTCGGCAACCCGAACAACGTTGCGCTGACGATCGGCGGCCGTCAGGTCAGCATGTCGGTCGCGCCGGGTACTCCGTACAACGTCGTGTTCCAGGCGTCATGACGCGTCGCGGTCGCGGGGACGGCGTGGAGCTGCGGGGACTCGAACCCCGGGCCTCTTCCATGCCATGGAAGCGCTCTACCACCTGAGCTACAGCCCCCGGAGCGGTCCAAGCTACCAGCGGCGCCTCGACGGCCTCCGCAGGACGCTTGGTCCTGACGGCCCGTGCGCGAAACGGTGACCACTACGCTCGCCGTCCGATGAGCGAGACGATCCGCACTGAAGAGGCGCCCCGGTTCCGGTACACCGCTGCCTTGGCGAACGAGATCGAGGCGAAATGGCAGGGGTACTGGGAGGAGCACCGCACCTTCTGGGCGCCCAACCCGTCGGGTCCGCTGAGCGACGGCTTCGAGCAGATGGAGGGCCGCTCGAAGCTCTACGTGCTCGACATGTTCCCGTACGCGAGCGGGGC
>DASVIY010000183.1:0-13143 GCA_036386195.1 Acidimicrobiia bacterium
ACGCTCGCGCGCCGCGCGACTCGACCGTCAAGCTGATCGTGAGCGGCGGTCCCGCGCCCGTGCCGGTCCCGGACGTGTCGAACCAGCCGTACGACACCGCCGCGCAACAGATCAGCGCGAAGCATCTCGTGCCCGTGCGCAGCGACGATTTCAACGACACGGTGCCGGTGGGCCTTGCGTTGGGGACCGATCCGCCTGCGGGCAAGACGGCACCGCGCGATTCGAAGGTGGTGGTGCACGTCTCGAAGGGTCCGCAGCTCATCGCAGTGCCCAAGCTGATCGGCCTGACGGTCGAGGCTGCCTACGCGCAGCTGACCTCGCTCGGTCTCACACCCGCGGTCCAGAACTACGGGCCGGGCAAGCAAGTCGTCGCGCAAGACGCCGCGATCGGGAGCCAGGTCAAGAAGGGCACCACCGTCACGGTGTTTCTCTGATTCTTCGGCGCACGCACCGTCCGACGTGCGTGCGCTCCCTTTGAACGACTGGTCGCGTCGGCGCCTAGCATGCGAACGGACCGGCCCGCCGTCTACCGGGCCTTCGATCACTGGGAGACTCGGATGGGTGCACTCGACGGGCGTGTCGCGATCATCACCGGCGCTGGCCGCGGCCTCGGACGCGAACATGCGCTCCTGTTCGCCTCCGAGGGAGCGAAGGTCGTTGTCAACGACCTCGGCGGCAACATTGACGGCTCCGGTGACGACCGTGCGCCGGCGCAGCTCGTGGTCGACGAGATCAAGGAGATGGGCGGCGAGGCCGTCGCCAACGTCGACAACGTTGCCGACTGGGATGGCGCGCAGCGCCTCATCAGCACGGCCGTCGACACGTTCGGTGCGCTGCACGTGCTTGTCAACAACGCCGGCATCCTGCGCGACCGCGTGATCGTCAACATGACCGAGCAGGAGTGGGACTCCGTCATCCACGTTCATCTCAAGGGACACTTCTGCCCGACCCGCTTCGCCGCCGCCTACTGGCGGGAGCAGACGAAGGCCGGCAACGAGGTCAAGGCGTCGATCATCCACACGTCGTCGACGTCGGGCCTCCTCGGCAACCCGGGCCAGGCCAACTACGGCGCCGCGAAGTCGGGCATCGCCACCTTCTCGCAGATCTGTGCGCTGGAGCTCGACCGTTACGGCGTGCGGTCCAATGCGATCGCGCCTGCGGCGCGCACACGACTCACCGAGCAGACGCCCGGCCTCAGCGAGGTCGTGAAGGCGCCCGACGCGGCCGACGCGTTCGACGCGTGGGACCCGGCCAACGTCTCGCCGTTCGTTGCCTATCTCGCGACCGAAGATTGCACGTTCACGGGCCAGGCGTTCCTCGTGCAAGGCGGCGTGGTGCAGCGGTTCCAGCCGTGGACCTTGTCGGAGAAGATCGACAAGGGCGATCGCTGGACGGTGGGCGAGCTCGCGGGCGAAGCAGGCAAGCTCGGTGGCGCCGCGACGGGCGCCGTCAGCGCGACGGAACTCGCCAGTCAGTAGTCCGCGTCCCCGCGCCGCGGTGTCGCCCCGGGTGCGCGGAAGCCGGCAGGCGCCCACGGAAAGTGGTCCGATCCCTGCCAAACCGCCCATAGAATCCGCCGAAATGGTCCTGTCACCCTCCTGATGTACTACTCCGCGTAGCCCGCAAGCCGGGCAGGCGCTCCGCCTTTGGGAGCCTTGTCCCATTCTGTCTCACGCAGTGTGGTCTATGTGCGCGCGCGGTCGGTCACCTCCTGCGGTCATCCTTTTGTCCGGTTCTACAGTGATATGCCTGGCAGAGGCAGGCGCATGGAATAGCTCGAACGGGGGGTGTCGGAGTAGCCCCTCCCCGTTTGTCATAGTGCGGCGCGTTCTCTACGATGTTACTTAGCGTGGTCGTCCACTGAAGTGCAGGATGAATTACCACGAACAGTGAGCATCCGGTGGGCGGCCGCAAGGCCAAAAGGGGCGGGTTTCAGTGCAGACAACGACGGAACGGGCGCACAACGAGGCCCTCGGCAACACGTCCAGACCTGCGCCCCCGGCGCTCACGTGCTCGACAACCCCGGTGTGCCCCCACTCCGCGACGGCAGGAGCCTGACATGCGACGTTTCCCCCACGGAGCCACCCGTCGTCCGCCCGAGCTCCGCCCTGGTGCCGGCTTCGGCCGCCCGCCCGGCCGCCCCGGTCCGGTCGGCATCGTGCTCCCCGCGTTGGAGCTGGAGCCGGAGTGGTTCATCGATGCCGCGGCCTACGGCCGGTCATTGATCGAGCTGGAGACGGTGGATGCGGCACCGGCGACCGAGCCGGCCGCGCTTTCTGTCGACGACGGGTCGCGGCTCGACGAGCATCTGTCCTGAGCCCACCGCGTCAACCGGGTGCGCCGACGCGCACAAGGTCCGCGTACAGCGCCAGGCACAACGCGACCACCGCGCCGGCCACGAGCACCGCGGTGATCGATGTCACGTGCACGAGGTAGCCACCGGCAAGCACGCCGAGCGGAACGATGCCGCCAAAGGACATGACCCACAGCGCCATGATGCGGCCGCGGACGGCGTCGTCGACATGCTCCTGGAGCACGGTCGACAGTGACGTGATGACGACGAAGTAGGCGAACCCGAGGACGAATGCCACGGGATACGCCGGCGCCGACTCCCGGAGCGCCGCGAAACCGGTCAGCAGCGCGGCGAACGCGACGAGCCCCGGACGAACGAGACGTGCTTTGGAGCGCGCCGCGAACAGCGTGCCGACACTGATCGCACCGACGGCCGCACCCAGCCCGAAGGCTGCGTACAGCAAGCCGTACGCAACGCTCCGAGGCCGGATGTCGAGATTGGTCTGCGCCAGGACCGGCATCAGACCGACGAAGACGAGCGAGAAGAACGAAAACATCGTCATCGTGAGTAGGACCCGTCGGATCAAGCGGTCGCGCCATGCGATTCGAAAGCCGGAGAGCAGCCGCGTACCGAGACGCTCGCCGTGCGGTGGCTCGGCGGCGCCCGCGCGACGGACGGCGAGGAGGCTGCCGACGGCGAAGAGATAGGTGCCGGCGTTGAGCACGAAGACCGGGCTCGCGCCGAGCAAGCTGTAGAGCGGCGCGCCGATGGCGGGCCCGATCACGCGCGAGAGGTTCATCTGCGCCGATTGCAGCGAGACCGCGCCGGCCAGATCGGGTCTGGGCACGAGCGTGGGGAGAATGGCCGAGAGCGCGGGTGCGCTCAGCGCGTTGCCGATGCCGATCGCGAAGACACACGCGACGATGGCGGTGCGCGAGGGGTGCGCCGCGGCCGCGAGGGCCGCGAGCACGAGCGAGAACGCAAGTTGTTCGAGCTGCATCCAGATCAGCAACCGCCGGCGATCGATGAGGTCGGCGAGCACCCCACCCAATGGGGCCAGCACCAACAGTGGTCCGAGCTGTGCGAAGAAGAGCAGACCGACGTACGAGGCCGAGTGTGTGAGCTCGTAGCCGTACGCACCGAGGAGCACGTTCTGCATCCAGGTGCCGATGTTGGAGGCGAATGTGCCGCCCCAGACGACTCTGAAGTCGCGATGTGACAGCGCAGCTTGCGCCGTGCCGTGCGCGAATGTGCGATCGCCGTCGACAAGCGCATCGGTCGCGTCTTCGAGCACAGTGGTGCGGAACCGACGCAGGATCATCGACCAGACAGGCTATGCAGGCCCCCCGAAATCCACCCGATCCGATTCGGCGCGACGAGGTACGCGCAGCTATTCGGTGATTCCGTGGATCGCCTGTTGGAGCGCGGAATTGCTCCCGGGGCCTCCGGCTTGTTGCGCCGCAATCAGCTTGCTCATGTCGCCCTGGATCTTGACCTTCCCGCCCATGAACGCCTGCATCCCGGTTTGTGGATCACCCGAGACGAACACCTCTTTCGCGGTCGCGTAGTCGGTGGTGAGCGTGACGTCGGCCGCGTCGGCGCGGCCGATGCCCCACGCCGCGGTGCCGTCGTTCGAGCCAATGTGCATGTGGCGCTCATCGCCGAACGGCGTGTCGGTGATGACAAGATTGATCATCACGTTGGCCTGTGGCGCCGCGGGCGCGTGCTGCTCGAGGAGTTGCTCGACCACCGCGAACCACTCGTCGGAGAGAAAGGCGTACTTCGACACGCGGGCCTCCTGTGCTCGGTGCGGGACGGCGATCCTACCGACGCGTCCGGAGCACCGTCGACCGGGAATGTCTCCTGAGCAGCCGGGATCGCGCTCCTAGACTCCCGCCCATGCCCGACCGGATCACCCGTGCCGACGTGCAACATGTCGCGACGCTGGCTCGCGTCGCGCTCACTGATGACGAGATCGATCACCTCACGGGTGAGTTGGGTGCGATTCTGGACCACGCGGCGCAAGTGTCCGCGCTCGACACGGATGGGGTGCCGCCGACCGCGCACCCGCTCCCGCTGGCCAACGTCATGCGCGCCGATACGGTGCATCCGAGCCTCGATCGCGACGAAGTCCTCGGCCAGGCTCCCGCCGCCGAAGACGGCCGGTTCCGGGTTCCCCGGATACTGGGTGAAGCGCCGTGACGGGATTGGAGGTTGCGTCCTCCGTGCGGTCGGGCGAGCTTTCCGCGGTCGAGGTCGCGGAGCAGCATCTGCGCGAGATCGGGGCGCGCGACGGCGAGATCCACGCATTCAACCACGTGATGCGGGACGAGGCGCTCGCAGCCGCGGCCGAGGTCGATGCGGCGGTGGGCCGCGGTGAGGATCCAGGGCCGCTCGCCGGCGTGCCGATCGCGCTGAAGGACAATCTCTGCACGCACGGCGTGCCCACGACGTGCTCGTCGAAGATCCTCGACGGTTGGCGCCCGCCCTACACCGCCACGGCTGTGGAGCGTGTGCGCGCGGCCGGCGCGGTCGTGCTCGGCAAGACGAATCTCGACGAGTTCGCGATGGGCTCGTCCACGGAGAACTCGGCCTTCGGGCCGACGCGCAACCCTCGCGATCTTTCGCGTGTACCGGGCGGTTCGAGCGGCGGCTCGGCCGCTGCCGTCGCGGCCGGCTTCGCACCGCTCGCGCTCGGCTCCGAGACCGGTGGTTCCGTTCGCCAGCCTGCGGCGCTGTGTGGGGTGGTGGGGGTCAAGCCCACCTACGGCGCGGTGTCGCGCTACGGCTTGGTCGCGTTCGCGTCGAGCCTCGATCAGATCGGGCCGTTCGGCGCGACCGTGACCGACGCGGCGCTGCTGTTCGATGTGATCGCCGGTCCCGATCCGCTCGATTCCACTTCGATCCCATCACCCTTCCCGCGCGTCTCGCCGACGCTCGACGATGGGATCAACGGCTTGCGTATCGGCCTCGTCGAAGAGCTGACCGATGCCGAGGGTGTGGCACCAGAGGTGGTCGCCGCAGTCGAGCGGGCAGCCGCCGCGCTCGAGGCCGCCGGGGCGACGGTCGAGCGCCTGTCGGCGCCGAGCACGACCTATGGACTCTCGGCGTACTACCTGATCGCGCCGGCCGAGGCGTCGTCCAACCTCGCGCGCTACGACGGTGTGCGCTACGGCTTGCGCGTCGACGGCGACGACGTGGCCGATATGAACGCGCGCACCCGCGGCGCGGGCTTCGGCGCGGAGGTGAAGCGTCGCATCATGCTGGGCACGTACGCGCTGTCGGCGGGCTACTACGACGCCTATTACGCGCAGGCCCAGCGCGTCCGCACGCTGATCATCCGCGACTTCGAGCGCGCCTACGAGCGGTTCGACGCGCTGCTGTCACCGACCTCGCCGACGACAGCGTTCGAGCTGGGCGCCAAGACCGCCGACCCGCTCGCGATGTACCTCAACGACGTGTGCACGATCCCGACGAATCTCGCCGGGCACGCCGCCATGTCGGTGCCGTTCGGCACCGGCGCCGACGGGCTTCCCATCGGTGTGCAGGTGCTCGCGAACGCGCTCCAAGAACCGGTGATGTTCCGCGTCGCGCGCGTGATCGAGCAGAGCGCGCCGTGAGTGAGTACGAGACCGTCATCGGGCTCGAGGTGCACTGCGAGCTCGCGACGGCGACAAAGCTGTTTTGCAGTTGCCGCAACGAGTTCGGCGCGGAACCCAACACCAACACGTGCCCCGTGTGCCTCGGCCTGCCGGGATCGCTCCCGGTGCTCAACGAGCGCGTGGTCGAGTACGCGCTGCGGCTGGGGGAAGCGTTGCAGTTCGAGATGCCGGCGCAATCGATCTTTCACCGCAAGAACTACTTCTATCCCGACATGCCGAAGGACTACCAGGTAAGCCAGTACGACGAGCCGATCTGCGTGAACGGCGCGCTCGACCTCGGTGACGCGCGCATCGGGATCGAGCGCGCGCACATGGAGGAAGACACCGGCAAGTCGCTGCACGTCGGCGGCGGCGGGCGGATTCACGATGCCGACCATTCGCTTGTCGACTACAACCGCGCGGGCGTGCCGCTCATGGAGATTGTGAGCCGCCCCGACATCCGTGGCGCGGAGCAGGCGCGCGCCTACGTCACCGAGCTACGCGCGGTGCTCGAGACGATCGGCATCTCCGACGTCAAGATGGAAGAGGGGTCGATGCGTGTCGACGCCAACGTGTCGGTGCGGCCCAACAACCGTGAGGAGCTTGGCACGAAGGTGGAGGTCAAGAACATGAACTCGCTGCGGTCGCTCGGTCGCGCGATCGACTACGAGGTCGAGCGCCAGATCGGGTTGTTGGACAGCGGCGAACGCGTCGTGCAGGAGACGCGTCACTGGAACGAGGAGGCCGGCCGCACCGACGGCATGCGCTCGAAGGAAGAGGCGTTCGACTACCGCTATTTTCCCGAACCCGACCTCGTACCGGTGCGGCCCACCGACGAGATGCGGGCCGTCGCGCTCGCATCGGTGCCGGAATTGCCGGCCGCCAGGCGAGACCGGCTCGCGACCGAGTGGGGGATCTCGGAGCAGGACGCGCGCGTGCTGACCGGCGTGAGCGGCCTGGCCGAGTACGCCGAGCAAGCGGTCGCCGCAGGCGGTGCGGCCAAAGATGTCGTCAACTGGTGCACCGGTGATCTGCTCGGCTATCTCAACGAGACCGGTCTCGCGCCCGGCGCGCTTCCACTCGCGCCCGATGGTCTGGCCGAGCTGGTTGCGCTCGTCGCGGACGGCACGTTGTCGCGCGGTCTGGCGAAGGATGTGTTGAACGAATGCCTGGCGGAGCCGAAACGGCCGAAGCAGGTCGTGGAGGAGCGCGGGCTCGCACAGGTGAGCGACGAGGGTGAGCTCGGATCGGTGGTCGACGGGATCCTCGCTGCGAATCCCGACGACGTGGCGGCGTACCGTGCCGGCGACGACAAGGCGCGCAAGAAGAAGCGCGGGTTCCTCATGGGAGAGGCGATGAAGGCGATGAAGGGCAAAGGGAATCCGCAGCTGCTCAACCGGCTGCTCGACGAGCGCTTGGAGCCCTGATGAACCGCAAGGATGAGTTCATGAAGGTCTTCACCCGCTTCCATAACTTTTGGTACAAGGTGCTGGGTGGTCGCGTCGTCGGCCGCTGGGGCAAGGCGCCGATGCTGCTGCTGACGACGACGGGCCGCAAGACCGGCAAGGCGCGCACGACTCCCTTGCTCTATCTGCCCGATGGCGACGACCTCGTGGTCGTCGCGTCGTGGGGTGGCGACGATCGTCATCCGCTCTGGTATCTCAACTTGCAAGCCGAGCCGCACGTGGAAGTGCAAGTCGGCTCCGAGAAGCAGGCGCGCGTTGCCCGTACGGCCACGAAGGCGGAGAAGGCGCGGATCTGGCCCGAGTTGGTCGCGGTGTACAAGCAGTACGACGACTACCAGAAGCGGACCGAACGCGAGATCCCGCTGGTCATGCTGTCGCGGGACGCTGCGGCCTGACGCGTACGTCCGGCGTGGGCCGGCCGGGCGTCACATTCCGCGAAAGCCGTCGATGATCAGCGGCCAGCACTTCGGGTTGAGGCCGTAGGGCGCGTTCGGGCTCACGCGGTCGATGAGGTCGCCGTATCGGTCGCGTGCCATCGCGCCGAGCGCTTCGGGCGCGCCGCGCAGCGCGAACTCGTCGACCATGTCGTCGTCGACCAGCGCGCTCATCTCCTTCCACTGTTGTTGCTTGGAAAGTCGGTTGAGCTCCGGTTGCAGGTCGGCCCACCCGTGGGTGTCGAGCACCCGGCGGTAGGCCGGCGTGGAGCCGTAAAAGGCGATCTGGGAACGGACGGCGTCGGCGGCCCGCTGCATCTCGTCGTCGTTCATGCCCGTCACGATCATCGCCGGGAAGACGATCTCGTAGTCGGCGCGATCGCGTTGCGCTTTCTCCCAGCCGCGCGTCAGGGCAGGCAGTGTGTGCTCGCGCAGGAAGCGTTCCGTGCTCAACGGGTGCACCAGGAAGCCGTCGGCAACCTCGCCGGCGACCTCTGTCATTGCAGGCCCGACCCCGGCGAGCCAGATCCGCGCGGTGCCGTACGCGTTGGCGCCGGGATTGAAGAAGGGTGTCATGAGCGTGTGACGGTAGAACTCGCCTTCGAAACGAAGCGGCGTACCGTCCTGCCAGCACGCCCAGATCGCGCGGATCGCGAGAATCAGCTCGCGCATGCGCGCCGCGGGCTTCGACCACGGCATCGAAAACCGCTTCTCGATGTGCGGCTTGATCTGCGACCCGAGCCCGAGGATGAAGCGACCCTGTGACGCGACCTGCAGGTCGTAGCCGATGTTGGCCAGCGTCATCGGGCTGCGCGCGAACGCGACCGCGATTGCCGTGGCGAGCTCGAGCCGTTCCGTGTGCTCGGCCGCGAGCAACAGGGGGAAGAACGGATCGTGCGGGCCTTCGAACGTGTACGCGCCGTCATACCCGGCTGCCTCGAGCGCACGGGCTCGCGCGGGGATCGACGCGAGGTCCGCGTCCACGAGTGCTCCATCCACTTTCATTCCGCAAGACTATGGTGCGCGCATGCCCACGCGTTTCCTGAACGCGCGACCGCACCTCGAGGTCGCGGATGTCGAGCGATCAATCTCATTCTACGAGCGCGCCTTCGGATTTCACGTCCTGCACTCGATGGGTGAGCCGCCCGTGCACGCGATCATCGAGAAGGACGGCGTCACCGTGACGCTCGCACGGGTCGACTCCCCGGCGGTCGCGTCGATCGCGGCCTGCTTCATCGACGTCGAGGGCGTCGACGAGCTGTTCGCCCACTGCGCGGCGGCCGGCTTCAAGGTCGCCTCCGAGCCGACCGACCGGCCGTGGGGGATACGCGACCTCGTTGTCGTCGATCCCGACGGCCACTTGATCGCGTTCGGCGAACGCATCGACTGACGCGTAATCGGGCGCACCGCGACGCGGCCGGGTCTACGCTCGATCGTCATGAGCGAGCCACCCGACATGAAGCCGCGCAGCCACGAGGTAACCGACGGCATGGAACGGGCGCCGGCCCGGGCCATGTTGCGGGCCGTGGGAATGTCCGACGGCGACTGGGGCAAGGCGCAGGTGGGCGTGGCGTCGAGCTGGAACGAGGTGACGCCGTGCAACATGCCGCTCGACCGCCTCGCGAAGCGGGCAAAGGAGGGCGTGCGCGCCGCGGGCGGGTTCCCGCTCGAGTTCGTCACGATTGCCGTGAGCGACGGCATCTCGATGGGCCACGAGGGCATGCGCGGGTCGCTTGTGAGCCGCGAGATCATCGCCGACTCCGTCGAGTGCGTGATGCACGCCGAACGCTTCGACGCGCTCGTCACGTTCGCAGGTTGTGACAAGAGCCTGCCCGGAATGCTGATGGCAGCGGCGCGAGTCAACCTCCCGTCGGTCTTTCTCTACGGCGGCTCGATCCTCCCCGGTCACTACAAGGACCAGACCCTCGACATCGTGAGCGTGTTCGAGGCCGTCGGTGCGTGCGCCGCCGGAACGCTCACCGAAAACGAGCTGGGTCAGATCGAGCGGCGCGCGTGTCCCACCGAGGGATCGTGCGCGGGCATGTTCACCGCCAACACCATGGCTTCGATCGGCGAGGCCATCGGCATGTCGCTGCCCGGGAGCGCCGCGCCGGCGGCCGTTGATCGCCGCCGCGACGACTTCGCGTTCGCAAGTGGCGAGGCCGTCATGAACTTGATCGAGCTGGGCATCCGGCCGCGGCAGATCATGACCAAGGCCGCATTCGAGAACGCGATCGCGGTCACGATGGCGCTCGGCGGCTCCACCAACGCGGTGCTGCACCTTCTCGCGATCGCGCACGAGGCCGAGGTCGAGCTCGAGCTCGACGACTTCAACCGCATCGGGGCGCAGGTCTCACACATTGCCGACACGAAGCCACATGGCAAGTACCACATGGCCGACATCGATCGCGTCGGCGGCGTGCCCGTCGTCATGCGCGAGCTGCTCGAAGCGGGATTGCTCAACGGCGACTGCCTCACCGTCACCGGCAAGACGATGGCCGAGAACCTCGCCGAGCTCGACCCGCCCGCGCCCGACGGCGAGGTGATCCATCCGCTCTCGAATCCGATCAATGCGCAGGGCGGGCTCGCGATCCTCACCGGCACGCTCGCGCCCAACGGCGCGGTCGTGAAGGTGGCCGGTATGGACTCGCCGCGTTTCGAGGGCACCGCGCGCGTCTTCGATGGCGAAGATGCGGCCATGGAGGCGATCGTCGCCGAGTCGATTCACGCGGGTGACGTGGTGGTGATCCGTTACGAGGGACCGAAGGGCGGGCCCGGCATGCGCGAGATGCTCGCGGTGACCGGCGCGATGAAGGGTGTCGGCCGCGGTGCCGACGCCGCGCTGCTCACCGACGGACGGTTCTCGGGTGGCACGCACGGCTTCTGTGTCGGTCATGTCGCGCCCGAGGCCGTCGACGGCGGGCCCATCGCGTTGATCGAAGACGGTGATCGCATCGTGATCGACGCGACGAAGCACACGCTCGACCTTATGGTCGCCGACGACGAGCTCGCTCGCCGGCGCGTCAACTGGAAGGTCCCGGAGCCGCGGTACCCAACGGGTTTCCTCGCCAAGTACGCGAAGTTGGCGCAAGGCGCTGAGCGCGGCGCGATCACCAACTTCTAGCTCGCGTCGCCTGTGCCCGAGATCCTCGAGGTCGAGACCGCGCGGGTGCTGGTCGAGGACAAGGCGCTCGGGCGGCGCATCACGAGGGTGCACGCGCCCGACGCGTGGTTCCTCAAGCGCGGCCTGACGCCTGCGGCGATCCGATCGGCGTTACCCGGGCGTCGGTTCACCGGCGCGCGCCGTCGAGGAAAGCTGATGCTCGTCGACACGAGCGGCGCGGGTCGGAGCCGCACGCCGGGGCCGGTGCTCGGGCTCCACCTCGGGATGAGCGGACGTGTGCTCGTCGACGGAGACGCCGCGGGCGATCCGTTGCTGTACGCGAGCAACCTGCCGAACACGGCGTGGCACCGGTTCGGGGTCGAGTTCGCCGACGGCGGCTCGATGTGGTTACGCGATCCGCGCCGCCTCGGGGCGGTCGAGCTCGATCCCGACGAGGAACGGCTCGGCGTCGACGCGTTCGACGTGACGTCTGAGCAGTTGGGGGCGATGGTTGCCAAGAGCCGGGCGCCGCTGAAGGCCGTCCTCCTGAATCAGGCGCGCATCGCGGGGCTCGGCAACCTGCTTGTTGACGAGGTGCTGTGGCGCGCCGGTCTCGACCCGGCGCGACACGCCGATTCGCTCACGACTGACGACGTCCGCCGACTGCGGAGAGTCATCCGCCAGACCTTGCGCACGCTCGGCCGGCGCGGGGGCTCACATACCGGCGATCTCATGGTCGCCCGTGTGCCCGGGTCGAACTGCCCGAAGGACGGTGCGCCCCTGATGCGCCGTACCGTCGCGGGGCGTACGACGTATTCGTGTCCGCAGCACCAGCACTGAAACGCAACTGAAGCCCGGCCCTGAGCCTGAGCCGGAGCCGCCGTTCTCATCATCTCCTCATGCCCGAAATGGCTCAATGAAGCAGTGGTGAGTGTCGTCGCGACCCCGTTCGTGCATTCCCGGCGGCTTTTGCGCGAGTCGTTGGACGGACATCGGGAACCCGAGCTCCCATGGGTCGCGGCGACGCTTGCCATCTCTGTGCTTTTCACGGCCATCGTCACCGGCGTCTTCGCGCACCAGATCGCCGCCCCGTTGGCGGCGCGCGGATCGTTCGGGCTCCCGTCGCTCGAAGCGCACCGTTGGTGGACCGTCGGCACCTCGTTCCTGTTCACGCGTGACTGGTTCATGGCCTCGACCATGCCGATTTGCCTCTTCGTCAGCATTGCCCTGTACGAACGACGCGCCGGCCACATGCGTGCACTCGCGGTTGCCGTCACAGGCCACGTGACCGGTTCGATCATCGTCGCGCTGGCGTTCGCGCCGCTCGTGCTCACCCACGTGCCCATGCTGGTCAGGGCCGCGAGCAATCTCGATTTCGGCGGATCGATGGCGGTCGCCGCTGCATGCGGTGCGCTCGCTTCCCGACTGGACGACCGGCGCGCAGTGTGGGTGGTCGTCCTCACGGTCGTGCTGGCGCTCCTGCTCCATCATCAGATGTCGGACTGGGGTCATTTCGTCGCGGCACCCGCCGGGTACCTAGCCGATCGCGTGCGACGCCCCTCGCACGCACGCGTCGCGCTCGTCCTGGTCGTGCTGTTGACAGTGGGACTCACCTGGTTCGGCACCCAGCTGTGACCGTGACCGCGGTCGGGATCCCGACGCCCCGCCCGCGGCGTTCAGCCGGGCGGCGCGCCGTACTCATCGCGACGCGGCTCGCGGGCTTACTCGCGCTCATCGCCGTGCCATCACTGGTCACTACATTCTCGCGCTCGCATTCAAGTTTCGCGAACGACGTGCGTGACCTCTGCAACTATTCACCCGACCGTCTGCTGCACGGGTACGTGTGGACGGTGATCACGTCGGGGCTGGTCACGCCGCGCCTACGCAATGTGCATCAGGTGACGTTCGTGGGGCTGGCCGTCCTGGTGCCGTTTGTGCTCCTGCGCGGCGCGTGGCAAACGGTGAAGGTGTTCTTCAGCGGCCACATCGTGTCGACACTCGTTATCGCAGTGATCGTGCTGCCGGGAGCCGCGCTCGGATGGCAGACCGCGCACACGGTGGCGCACACCATCGATAACGGCGTCTCAGCCGGCCTGGCCGCCGTCGGCGGCGCGCTGGCCGTTGTCGCCTGGCGTTGGTCGCGCCCCCTGGGTGCTGTCCTTCTTGCTGCGCTCGCCATGTTTCTCGGGGGGATGCTGATCTTCAA
>DASVIY010000184.1:0-6296 GCA_036386195.1 Acidimicrobiia bacterium
ACCCCGGGGCGGTGGGCCGTCCGGGCCCGGTCGTGGCGCCACGAGGTCGACCTGGACGGGGACGGCACCGGCATCGAACCACACGTGCTGCCCGTCCCGCTCCCGGCCGAGCGACGCAACGTCGACACCGACTTCGAGCACCTGGCCGGTCGGCTCCGCTGCGTGGTGCGTGAGCGCGGCCGGGTGGTGTTCGAGGGTACGTCCGAGCTGGCCGGCCTCGAGGTGGGGAGTCTGCCGGGCCGTGACTGAGCCCGGCTCCCCCGAGGTGGCGGCGCGCGAGCCCGGGCGTCGTCGCCACCATCGGGCCCGAATCGCCGGGGCCATCGTGGGGGTCGCCCTGATCGCGGGTGTGGCGACGTTCGTCGTGCTGTGGAACCGGGGCTCCTCCCGGCCGGTGTCGATGGAGGAGGCCCGCCGCCGGGCCGGAGCGCCGGGCACCGAGCAGTCGACCGGCGCGGTGCCGTTCCGGCCGGCGGCCGGTATCTATCGGTACCGCGGTGAGGGCACCGAGCACCTCGACCGGCCGCCGCACTCCCAGACTCAGGGCCCCGGCATCCCGGGCACCGTGACCCACCTCGAGGGCCGGTGCTGGAGGCTCCGCGTCGACTACAGCACCAACCATTGGCAGAGCTGGGACTACTGCCCAGCCGTTTCGGGGCTCACGGAGAACGCCGGCGCGTTCTTCCAGCGGTTGGACCTGGTCGTGGCCAAGGTCGACACCTCCTCGACCTACACGTGTGACCCACCGGTCGACGCCATCAAGGCGACGCAACGAGCGGGCGAACACTGGATGCAGGAGTGCCGTGGCACCTCGACAGGGTCGGACGGCGAGGTGATCTCCTCCGGCCCGTACACCTATGTCGGCCGGGAGCGCCTCGACATCGGAGGTACGAAGGTGGCGGCCCTGCATTACCACCGGTTGCGGCACCTGACTGGCGGCCAGACCGGCACGGAGGACGTCAACGTATGGTTCGACGCCGCGACCGGCCTGCCGGTGCGCAACCAGCGGGTCATCACCGTGCACAGCAGTTCTCTGATCGGTGGGGTGACCTACGAGGAGAACGGCAGCTTCCAGCTCGCGTCGATGAACCCGACCTAGGTGTGGTGCCCCGGGATCTGAGCCCCGGGATCTGAGCCCGGGATGTGGGGCCGCTCAAACCATGTCGGTGGGCCGGAGCCCGAAGCCGAGCGCGAACCGCCCGGCCAGCCGGACTGCCGCGCTCGATCCTCACCTCCCGGTCGCGCTCGCTGCAAACGCGCCCCGCTCGACTGCCTCCTCCCCCGGCGCGTTGCGCGCCTCGACCGGAAGAGGGAGCCGAGTTGTTGACGAGTGGTGGCGAAGGGCGTACTGTGGCGCGCAGTGGTGCGAAGGGGAGGCAGCTCCCCGACGCCAAAAATGAGGCAGAGCACGAGACGAGGGGGCGGAGTGTTCCTCGGGGAGTTCCAGCACTCCCTCGATGCGAAGGGCCGAGTCATCCTCCCGGCGAAGTTCCGGGACCAGCTGGCCGGCGGGGCGTTCGTGGCCAAGGGACGAGATGGGTGTCTCTTCGTCTACACGGCGGAGGAGTTCGAACAGGTGGCACAGCAGGCCCGGGAAGCATCGAGGCGGGGCGATGACGAGCGACAGGCCGCTCGGTCGTTCTTCGCGGGTGCGGCCGACGTCGTGCCCGACAAGCAGGGACGGGTCGCAATCCCGCAACACCTGCGGGACTACGCCGGACTCGACCGCGACGTCGTCGTCGCCGGTGTCTTCTCCCGTATCGAGATCTGGGACAGCGGCCGCTGGCGAGAGCGCGATCGTCTCGGCGAGCAGGCGCTGACCACCTCGGAGAACCTGCCCGACTTCGGTATCTAGGCACAGAGCAGCGAGCACAGCGTGCACAGCAAGGCTGTGCACGGCAACAGAGCACAAGCAAGAAATTGAAAATCGGCGAGGAATTCCCGACTCGCCACCAGCCCCCCGGAGGGTGCGGTTGAAGCCCCTACTCCGCCCGCTTCCAACCGAGTCGTAATCGGAGAGACAACCGAGCGGCGTTGTCCGTCCGGGGGGCTGGTGGCGAGTCGGGAGACGGGGGGCGACCAGATGGGAGCGGTGTTCGTGCACCGCCCGGTGATGAGCCGGGAGGTGATCCAGCTCCTCGAGCCCGTCCCGACAGGGACGGTGGTCGACGCCACGGTGGGAGGTGGGGGGCATGCCCGCATGCTCCTCGAGGCCAGGGCCGACCTCCGGCTCCTGGGAATCGACCGTGACCCCGACGCCGTGGTGGCGGCGGGAGAGACGTTGGCCGGTTTCGGTGACCGGGTGCGGATCGTGCACGGCGGCTTCGAGGATCTCGCCGAGATCGTCGGACAAGCGAGCGAGGGGGACATCGTGGGAATCCTGTTCGACCTGGGCGTCAGCAGCCCGCAGCTCGACCGCGCCGAACGAGGCTTCTCGTACTGGTCCGACGCGCCGCTCGACATGCGCATGGACAGTGCACAGGAGCTGACCGCGGCCCTCGTCGTCAACGAGTACCCGGAAGGTGAGCTCGCCCACGTGCTGTCGCGCTACGGCGAAGAGCGATTCGCGGGCAGGATCGCACGCGAGATCGTGGCCGCGCGGCCCGTGCACACGACTGGTGAGCTCGTCGACGCGATCAAACGCGGGATACCCGCGGCAGCGCGGCGCAAGGGTGGCCATCCGGCGCGCCGCACGTTCCAGGCGCTGCGCATGGAAGTGAACCGCGAGCTGCAGCATCTCGACGCCGGCCTCGACGAGTCGGTGCACCTCCTGAGCGCGAACGGACGAATGGTCGTGCTCGCGTACCACTCCCTCGAGGACCGCATGGTCAAGCAGCGTTTCGCCGACTGGTCGGGCACGGCGCCCGTGGGCCCGCTCCCACCCGAGCCGCCCAAGCTGCTCACCCGACTGTTGACCCGTAAGCCGCTCCGCCCGAGGGAGGGCGAAGTGTCGAACAACCCGAGAGCAGCGAGCGCGCGCTTGCGCGCGGTCGAGAAGCTCGACCGACCATGAGCATGAGCGCCGCACGCGCCGGCCGCGACGCGTCGAGTCCCGCGACGCGTCGCGCGGTGCCTGCGCGCGCTGGACAGCCCGCACGCCGCCCGGCGCCGGCGCCGCAGCGGCCGGGATTGCGCGTGGTCGACCCCGCCGCCCGGCGCCAAGCGCACCGGGTGCGTCGAAGGGTGTGGCTCTTCGGTGCCGTCACGGTTGGCTGCATGGTAACGGCGGTGGCCTTCCACGTGATGCTGGCCCAGGGTCAGCTCCGGATGGATCAGATCGGTCGCACGATCACCGTCGAGCAGAACCGCTACGAGGCAGCGCGTTTGCAGGTGGATGAGCTCTCGGCACCGCAACGGATCATCGACCGCGCGAAACAGCTCGGATTCGTCGAGCCGAGCGACCCGCCGACCTTCCTCTCGGTTGCCGGCGTGCCGCCCGCACCAGCCGACCCGGGCGCACGTTCGTCGTCGCTCGACGATTGGCGAAAGGTGAAGCCACAACTTGGCGCCCAGCCGTGATCCGGAGCGCGACCGTCGGCCGGCACGCGACCGGGCCGGCACCCAATCGCCGCGCAGCGAGCCGACGAGTTGGCGCTCGCCGGCACCAGATTCGAGTGCGCGTCGCACCGCATCCACACGCACTCCGCGCACTGTCACGCCGGCATCCGCACGTCCGCGAACGTCACGTGCTCTCGTGCCCGGCCGTGCCGCGCCGGCTGTCCGTCCGCGTCCCGCAGCGCGGCCGCGCCCGTCGGCCAGGCAGGGTCCCCGACCCGCGGCGCGTCCTGTATGGCGACCGAACGCGAAATCGACCCCCCGCCGGATCGGCCTCGTGCTCGTCATCGCGCTGATCGCCTTCGCGATCATCGGCCTCCGCCTCATCGACCTGCAAGCAGTCGGCGAGCGGCGCTACACCCGGCTGGGTCTCGATCAGCGGGTACACACCGCGACGCTTGCAGCCGAACGGGGCAACATCTTCGACCGGCACGGCAGCGACCTTGCCGTCTCGGTGCCGCAGCAGACGATCTACGCGGACGACCGCGTGATCACTGACCCTGCCGCGACGGCGGCGAAGCTGGCGCCGGTGCTCGGCCTCGACGAAGGCACGTTGCGCGTCAAGCTCGCCGATCGCAAGAAGGCATTCGTCTATCTCGCCCGCAAGGTCGACGACGGCGTCGCAAGCCGGGTTGCGGCATTGCACATCGGGGGGGTCGCGGCCGTCCCCGAGTCCAAGCGGTTCTATCCGTCGGGGACGATCGCGGCGTCGCTCCTGGGTTTCGTCGGCACCGACAACAACGGCCTGTCCGGCTTGGAGACGTCGTACGACAAGTCGCTCACCGGCCGCCCCGGCGAGCTGTCGGTCGAACGCGATCCGCAGGGACGCGAGATTCCGAACGGGCAGCGGAGCCTACGACCGGCCGAGCGCGGCAGCGACCTGGTGCTGACCATTGACCAGGGAATGCAGTACGCGACGGAGACCGCGCTCGTCGATGAGGTCAACCTGTCCAAGGCGAAGGGCGGCATGGCGGTCATCGCCGACGTGCAGACGGGCGACATCCTCTCGATGGCGAGCGTCGACGGCCCCGCCGATGGGCATCCGGCCGTGCCCACGCCGGCCAACGGGCACAACCGACCGCTCACCGACGTGTACGAGCCCGGATCCACGAACAAGGTCCTGACCGTTTCGGGGGCGCTCGAAAACGGAGTGGTGCGGCCCGACACTGTCTTTCAGGTGCCGGCCGCGATCCAGATCGGCGGCGGCCGTTTCGAAGACCACGACCCGCACGGTGTGATGCCGTGGTCGGTCGCCGACATCCTGCGCATCTCGTCGAACGTCGGGGCGATCATGATCGGCGGGCAACTCGGGCCGACGCGCCTCGACGCGACGATGCGCGCGTTCGGCTTCGGGCAACCCACCGGTCTCGGCTACCCGGGTGAGGCGAGCGGAATCCTCTTGCCGGTGTCGAAGTACTCCGACACGAGCATGGGGACGATCCCGACCGGCAACGGGTTGGCGGTCACCGCGATGCAGATGCTCGACGTCTACCGCACGATCGCGAACGGCGGTGTTGCCGAGCCCCCGCGGATCGTTGCCGGGACCATCGATGCCAACGGTGTGCGCCACGACGTCGCGCCGAAGCCGAGTCGCCGCGTCGTGTCGACCCAGACGGCCGACGAGGTCCGCACGATGCTCGCGGGCGTGGTGAAGGACGGCACCGGCACGAAAGCTGCGATCCCCGGTTACGACGTCGCCGGCAAGACCGGGACCGCCCGCAAGCCGCCGTACGATCATCCGCCTTACAGCTACATGGCCTCCTTCGCCGGGTTCGCGCCCGCCGAGTCCCCGCGGCTGGCCGCGATCGTGGTCATGGACCAGCCGCAGAGCTCGATCTACGGCGGGGATGTGGCGGCGCCGGTCTTCTCCCGGATCATGCAGTACGCGCTGCGCCTGGAGCAGATACCGACGTCTAGCCTGAGCCCTGCTCCGTCACCGAGTCGATAGGACTGCCGTGCAACTGCACGAGCTCCTCGGTGGCGTCGACGTGCACGAGGTCGTCGGCGACCCGCACGTCGAGGTCACTGCGATCACGCATGACAACCGACAGGTCGTGCCCGGTGCATGCTTCGCATGCATGCCGGGCGCGACGACCGACGGTCACCTGCACGCGCCCGATGCAGTCGCGGCGGGCGCCCGTTCGCTGCTCGTCGAACGCCACCTCGACCTCGACGTCGCGCAGGTGCGCGTCTCGAAGGTGCGCGTCGCGCTCGGCCCGATCGCGGCGACGTTCTTCCGGTATCCGTCGCGTTCGCTCCGCTGCCTCGGCGTGACCGGTACCAACGGCAAGACCACGACGACGTATCTGTTGGAATCGATCGCGCGTGCGGCGGGAGAGCGAGCTGGCGTCATCGGCACGGTGGGCGCGCGCATCGACGGCGTCGTGGTGCCGGGGGAGCGCACCACGCCCGAGGCACCCGAGCTCCAAGCGCTGCTCGGCCGCATGCGCGACGAGGAGCTGGCCATCGTGGCAATGGAGGTGTCCTCGCATGCGTTGCACCAGCACCGTGTCGACGGCACGTGGTTCGAGGCGGCGTGCTTCACCAATCTCTCGCACGATCATCTCGATTATCACGGCACCATCGAGGCGTACTTCGAGGCCAAAGCGCAACTCTTCACCACGAATCGCACCGCCGTGGCGGTCGTCAACGGTGACGACCGCTACGGCGTGGCGCTCGCGGCACGCGCGCGTGCGACCGGGCTCCTCACGCGCACGTTCCGCGTTGCTCCCGGAGCGACC
>DASVIY010000185.1:0-5346 GCA_036386195.1 Acidimicrobiia bacterium
CCCGACACCTACGAGATCGGGCTGCCCAACCAGGGGCTCCAGATCCTCTACGAGATCCTCAACGAGCGCGACGACGCCGTCGCGGAGCGCTCGTACGCGCCGTGGATCGACATGGAGGCCGAGATGCGGGCCGCGTCGGTGCCGCTCTTCTCCGTCGACGGTCACCGTGACGGCGGCCGGTTCGACGTGCTGGCGTTCAACGTGTCGGCCGAGCTCGTGTCGACCAATCTGCTCAACTGCCTCGACCTGGCCAAGGTGCCGGTACGGGGTGAGGATCGCGGCCCCGAGCACCCGATCGTGATCGCGGGGGGACATTGCACGTTCAACCCCGAGCCCTTGGCCGACTTCGTCGACGCGTTCGTTATCGGCGACGGCGAAGAGCCCGTCGGTGAGATCAACGAGGTCATCTGGCGGTGGAAGCGCACCGGGCGCTCCAGTCGCGAGGGCCTGCTGCACGAGCTGGCAACCGTGCCGGGTGTCTACGTGCCGTCGATGTACGACGTCGCGTACAACGGCGCGTTCATCGCCGAGGTGCGCCCTCGTTTCGACGACGTACCGGCGAGTGTCGACAAACGCACGGTCGCCGACCTGGCCGAGTGGCCGTATCCCAAGCAGCAGCTCGTGCCGTTGATCGAAGTGGTACACGACCGGCTCAACGTCGAGATCTTCCGCGGCTGCACGCGCGGCTGCCGGTTCTGCCAGGCGGGCATGATCACCCGTCCGGTACGCGAACGGCCCGAAGAGCAGGCCCGCACGCTGGTGCTCGACGGCCTGCGCCGCACGGGCTACGACGAAATCGCGCTCACCTCGCTGTCGAGCGCCGACTTCTCCGGTATCGACGGCCTCGTCGCGGGGCTCGTCAACGACCAGGAAGGGTGCGGAAACGTCAGCCTGTCGCTCCCGTCGCTGCGCGTCGATGCGTTCACCGTGGGGCTTGCGAGCGAGATCCAGAAGGTGCGCCGCACCGGGCTCACGTTCGCGCCGGAGGCGGGCACGTGGCGCATGCGCCAGGTCATCAACAAGATGATCACCGAAGAAGACCTGTACGCGGCGGTCGACGGTGCGTACTCCCAGGGCTGGCGCCGGGTGAAGCTCTACTTCATGATCGGGCTGCCCACCGAGATGGACGACGACACGCTCGGTATCGCGGAGCTGGCGAAGAACGTTGTCGCCGTCGGGCGCAAGCACACCAAGCAGGCGAGTTGCACCGCGTCGGTGGGCGGGTTCGTGCCCAAGGCGCACACACCGTTCCAGTGGTTCGGTCAGAACGGTGTGCCGGAGCTGGCCCGCAAGGTCTCGATGCTGCGCGACGCGCTGCGCAAGACCGGAGCCAACATCAAGTGGCACGATCCCGAAGCGACGTTCGCCGAGGGCATCGTGAGTCGCGGTGACCGGCGGATCGGGCGCGTGATCGAGCGGGTCTGGCGCGGCGGCGGCACGTTCCAGGAATGGAGCGAACGCTTCGAGCTCGCACGATGGCTCGATGCGATGGGGGCCGAGGGTCTCGACCCCGACTGGTACGTCACGCGGCACCGCACGGCCGACGAGATCCTGCCGTGGGATCACATCGCCGCCGGGCTGCACCGCGACTTTCTCTGGCACGACTGGCAGGAGGCGCTGGCCGAGCACGGCCTCCCCGATTGCCGCTGGACGCCCTGCTACGACTGTGGGGTGTGCACCGACTACGCCCTCGAGCACGTCGTCGCGTCCTCGCTCGCGCCGGCGGGCGGGAGCCAGGGCACCGGCCAAGACCTGTCGTCCGGTGGCGACGTACCCGTGCGGCTCCTGCCGACCAAGGTCGGGGTGGCGTCCTGATGCGCGGCGACACCGGCTTCCCGGTCAGGTTGCGCTTCACGAAACGCGGCAAGGTGCGGTTCATCGGGCACCGCGACGTCGCCCGTGCGTTCGAACGTGCGTTTCGCATCGAGCAGCTCCCGCTCGCGTTCACGCTGGGATTCTCGCCCCGCCCAAAGGTGAGCTTCGGGCTCGCGCTCTCGGTCGGTCACGAGAGCAACGCCGAGTACCTCGACTTCGAGCTTGCGGATGCGGTTGACCCCGATCGGCTCCCGTCCTCGCTGTCGGCCGCGCTGCCCGAGGGCATCGAGGTGATCGGCGCCGCCGCATTGCAAGAACGTGCACCCGCGCTGCAAGAGGCGATCACCGCGGTCACCTACCGCGTCGAGACGGTCGGCGCCGCCGGCCACCCGATCACCGAGCCTGAGGTCTCGACATTGGTCGAGACCGCCATGACCCGCGCGTCATTGGAAACGACGCGCACCCGCAAGGGCCGAGAAGTCGTCGAGGACATCCGACCGACCATTCGCCGCCTCACCGTGTGCGGACGCGATGCGGCCGGCGTGCTCCTCGACCTCGAAGTCTCCACCCAACCACGTGGCACCCGTCCCGCTGAGGTGCTGCACGCGATCGGCAACGGTCAGCTCGTCGAATGGCGAGTGCTACGAACCCACCAATGGATCGAACGCGACGGCGCGCGGCTCGAGCCGCTCGAAGCCGACACCCGTTCGTCGGCTCCTGTCGGGGCAGGCGAATGTGCGCTTCACGACGTGCGTGCGTCATGAGAGAAGGATTCGATGTCCGACGACACAATGCCGGCGGCCCCGACGGCCCCCGAGCCTGCAACCGGCCGCGACGGAAGCGGCAAGACCACATCACCGACGCCGGTCGACGCCGGCCGATCGACTGAAGCCGACACCCCGAGCCGTACTCCCGAAGCGCGCGGCGAAGGAAGCGGCGCGCCGCGCAAGCGGCGTCGACGCGGGTCGCGCGGCGGCCGCAACCGAAACAAGTCCGGCGCAACCACCGGCACCGGTGGCGGGCGGCGCGATGCCAAGGGCGACGATGGCGACGAGGGGGCCGACCGGGGCCTGACCAGCGACAATGTCGCCGCCGACGCGAAGGACGAGGCCGGGCTGTCCACGTCGGCGAGTCCGAAGATCGGCGACGCCGACGCGTCGAAGCCCAAGATCGGCGACACGCGCCCCGCGCCCGCGCTACAACCGGCGGGCGAAGACGCCGGCACCGCGACGAAGAGCCGGCGCCGGCGCCGTGGTGGGCGCGGCCGGAGCCGCGGTGGCGGCGGTGACAGCGATGCGCGAGCCGAGTCCTCCGAAGTGGTGCGGGCCGACCTCGGCCTCGACGACGCCGACCGCACGTCACTCGACGACCTCGACGAGGAGGCCCTGGAACGCCGCCGCGGGCGCACCCGCAAAGGCCGTTCCACGGGTCGTTACACGATGTGCGTGCACGTGCGGCCCGACGCCACCACGCATATCGCCATCCTCGAGGGCCGCAGCCTGGTCGAGCATTCCGTGAGCTCGCCGAGCGATGCGACCACGTCGATCGACGGCAACATCTATCTCGGCAAGGTGCAGAACGTGCTGCCCGGCATGGAGGCCGCGTTCATCGACATCGGCACGCCGAAGAACGGCGTGCTGTATCGCGGCGACGTCGCCTTCGACGCGGCCGACGTCGAAGAGAGTCAGCCCAAGATCGAGAGCATCCTCAGGAACGGGCAGATGATCTCGGTGCAGGTCACGAAGAACCCGATCGGCGCCAAGGGTGCGCGGCTCACGCAAGAGGTGAGCCTTGCCGGCCGGTTCGTCGTGATGGTGCCCGGCCAGCCCGATACGTATGGCATCTCGAAGCGCTTGCCCGACGAGGAGCGCAAACGGTTGCGTCGTTCACTCGAAGGGCTGCGTCCGGCCGATGCGGGGCTCATCGTGCGCACTGCGGCGGAGGGTGCGACACCCGACGAGCTCGAGCGCGACGTGAAACGTCTTCAGGCGCAGTGGGAGCAGATCTCCGCGCTGGCCGCAAGCTCGAAGTCGGCGAAGCTGCTCTACCAGGAGCCGCCGATGGTCGTGCGTGTGATCCGGGAGGAGTTCACGAAGGAGTACCGCGCCGTCGTGATCGACGACCGCGAGCTCTACGAGCAGGTGAAGTCGTACGTCGACGCGATCGCGCCCGAGCTTGCCGACCGGATCGAGTTCCACGACGTCGTCGAGGAGCAGCTTCCGCTCTACGAGCGCTTCCACGTGCACGAGCAGCTGCACAAGGCGCTCGACCGCAAGGTCTGGCTGCCATCCGGCGGCTCGCTCATCATCGAGCGCACGGAAGCTCTCACGGTGATCGACGTCAACACGGGAAAGAACGTCGGGAAGTCGAACCTCGAGGAAACGGTGTTCCGCAACAACCTCGAGGCCGCCGATGAGATCGCCCGCCAGCTCCGGCTGCGCGACGTCGGTGGCATCATCGTCATCGACTTCATCGACATGGAGATCCGTCAGAATCGCGACCAGGTGCTGCAGGCGTTCAAGGACGCGCTGGCTCGCGACAAGACGCGCACCCAGGTCTTCGACATCTCCGAGTTGGGCCTCGTGGAGATGACCCGCAAACGCATCTCCGAGGGGCTCGTCGAGTCGTTCAGCGAGAACTGCCCCACGTGCCAGGGCCGGGGCTTCATCCTCGACCAATCCATGTTCGAGGACGTCGAGTAAGCTGCCCGGGTTCCCCGGATCGTTCCGTGCGCCTCATGCGCGTGGGTACGACGACGTGTCAGCAGGAGTCATGTACGCAGTCATCCGCAGCGGCGGCAAGCAGTATCGGGTCGAGGAAGGCCAGCAGCTCGAGGTCGAGCGCGTCGCGGCCGGCGACCTCGCGCTGACGCCGATCCTGGTGGTCGACGGTGCGAACGTGCTGGCGACGCCGGCCGAGCTCAGTGCCGTCTCCGTGAACGCCAAGGTGGTCGGCGACGCGAAGGGGCCGAAGATCACCGGCTTCAAGTACAAGAACAAGAGCAACCAGCGGAAGCGCTGGGGTCACCGTCAGCACTACTCGCTCATCGAGATCACGAGGATCTCGGCCGGACCGAAGCAGGCTCCGGCCGCGAAGAAGTCGCCGGCACCTGCGGACGCGACTATCACGAAGCCCGTTGAGACCGCTGAGAGAGGCGACGGCTGATGTCGAAGAAGAAGGGCGCCGCCTCCTCACGCAACGGACGCGACTCGTCCGCTCAACGGCTCGGCGTGAAGGTCGGAAACGGTACCGAGGTGCGTGCCGGTGCGATCATCGTCCGCCAGCGCGGCACCATGTTCCATCCCGGCGACAATGTCGGGCTCGGCAGCGATGACACGTTGTTCGCGAAGGCCGATGGTGTCGTGCAGTTCGGTCGTCGCCGCGGCCGCAAGCTCGTCGACGTCGTACCTGCCTGATCGTCGCGGTTTCGTCGGCGGCGCGGGTGCTTCCGCTCCGTATCCTTACAGCGTGTCCCAGTTCGTCGACGAGGTGCGGCTCAATGCCCGGGGCGGTGATGGCGGCGCGGGTGCG
>DASVIY010000186.1:0-1571 GCA_036386195.1 Acidimicrobiia bacterium
CTTGGCATCCTCGGCAATACCCTTGACCTTCCCGCCGGCCCGGTCGGCCTTGCCTTCGCGCTTGAGGTCGTCGTCGTCAGTGATGTCGCCGATTGCTTCCTTGGCCCGGCCCTTGAGGTCGTCAGTCTTCTCACCCATATCGGAAACTCCTGTCATTTGGATCTTTCTGCGCCACATCGATCGATGTACGCGTCCAGAAGAACCCTACGTCGGTGGATGGCGCGCGCACGAAAGGCGATCCCCGTGCACGCCGGGTTTCATTCGCGCGCACGCCGGGTATCGCGTCGCGCGAGTCGGATGGCGTCCCGATGCCCGCAGCCGTCCGATTGTCCGGAGTCTGGCCTGGAGGCCGTTCCCTGCCCGGCCTTCAGGCGGACCCGGTGACGCGACCACACGGCTCAGGTGTTTGCCACCGCGTCGTCGAGCACGTCGAGCGATGTCTGCACGAGCACCCTGACTCCCACCGCAATCGCACGTTCGTCGACGTCGAACATGCTCGCATGCAGGTCGAGTCGCGGGCGGTCGGACGCCGGGTCGTGCACGCCGAGTCGTGCATACGCGCCCGGGACCCGTTCGAGGTACCACGAGAAGTCGTCGCTGCCGGCGCTCTGGATGGTGGGAACGACCGCCGCGTCGCCGAGCACGCGCCGCGCGGCACGGTCGAGGAGCGCAGTCGCACGCGCATCGTTGTTGACCGGAGGCGCGCCGCGGCGGTGTACGAGCTCGAACGTCGCTCCCAGTGGCGTGACCAGGGTGTCGAGCACCTCGGTGACGAGCGCGGCTGCGCCGTCCCACGCGGCCCGATCCGGGGTGCGTGCGGAGCCACTGACGACTGCGAGCGACGGGATGACGTTGGGCGCCTGACCGGCGTGGATCGCACCAAAGACGACGTTGAGCTCGGGCTCGCGGGCGCGCACGAGGCTCGGAAGCTCGGCCGCGACCTGACCGGCGATCGCGACGAGATCGGCGGTGAGCTTGGGGCGAGCGGTGTGGCCACCCGGGCCGTGGAGGCGGATCTCGATGAGGTCCGCAGCCGAAGTGATCCCGCCGACGCGCACACCGACCTGGCCGGTGTCGAGCTTGGGATCGCAGTGCAGACCGAAGATCGCGTCCACACCGTCGAGACCCCCGGCTTCGATCACGTCGAGCGCGCCCCCGGGCACGGCCTCCTCGGCGGGTTGGAACAACAGCCGTACCCGGCCCGCCGCATCGTGTGCCGCGAGGAGGCGTGCGAGCGCGAGGCCGGCGCCGAGCACCATCGTCGTATGCACATCGTGGCCGCACGCGTGCGCGACGCCCTCGTGCTGCGACCGATAGTGCACGGTCTTCTCGTCGAGCATCGAGAGCGCGTCGAGGTCGGCGCGAAGCGCGACGGTCGTGCCGTCGCTCGCTCCGATGTCGCACACGAGACCCGTTCCCGCCGGGAGCACCAGGGGGTGCAGGCCCGCGACTTCGAGGCGCTGCGCAACGAGCGCGGTGGTCTCGAACTCCTCGCGGCTGCGCTCGGGGCGGGCGTGAACCTGCCGGCGGAAGGCGACCAGCTCCTCGAAGTGCGCGTCGAGGAAGGTGTC
>DASVIY010000187.1:0-3379 GCA_036386195.1 Acidimicrobiia bacterium
ACGGCGACAGGAACGACACGATCCCGCCGCCGAATGCGATGAGCACGTTGACGTTCTGCTCGGTCACCGCGCCCAGGAACACGGTTTTCGATGCTAGGACCGGCCCCGCACCGGGAGCGGCCGGGCTCGAACGGCCCACGGGTTCCTGCCCTGAACCGTTTCCAACTTGGCATAAAACGGTCTAAGGTACCATGAACGGACATCAGACAAAGGGGATATGCAGCGTGCAAACGATTCCGGGAAGTCGTGCCGAAGGGGTCAGGTGCCGCCGTCCCACCCGCCTCGCCCTGCGAACCGGCGGCGCGGCCGTGCTCGTCGCACTGGCCGTCGCCGCCTGCGCACCGGCGCCCCCGCCCACGATCTCCAAGAATCCCCCCGGCCGCACGCCATCCAAGTGCGCGGACCCCGGCGTCAACTTCAAGCAGGCGACGCCGGAATCGGTCGACGTGAACTCGGCGGCCCTCACCAAGGCGCTGGCGTTCGCAGCCGGCACGAACGCGCAGACGGTCGCCGTGCTGCGCCACGGGTGTCTCATCGCGACGGGCGGCACGTCGCAGCCCGACCTCAACACACCCGTCAACGTGTGGAGCGTCACCAAAGCTGTCGTGTCGACGCTCGTGGGACGCGCGTACACGCTCGGCAAGCTCGGTCTCGACGACCCAATCGGGAAGTACCTGCCGGAGGCCGACGCCGCGCACGGCGCGATCACCGTCCGTCAGCTGCTCACTGAAACGTCGGGGCTCAGCTTTGCGTGGCTGAACGACCTCCTTGCGAACGGCTCCAACGCCGTCAACTTCGAGCTCAGCCTGCCCTTCGCGCACGCGCCGGGCACCTACTTCGAGTACGCGCAGCAGACGATCACACTGCTCGCCAAAGTCGTCGAGCGAGCGGTCGGCGAGGATCTTCAGGACTTCGCGCGCACGCAGCTCTTCCGCAAGGTCGGAATCCCCGACAACGACTGGAGCTGGACACGTGACGGCGCGGGCAACACGTTCGGCTACGCGTTCTTGAGCATCGCGCCGATCGACCTCGCCCGGCTCGGTCTTCTCGTGCTGCACGACGGCAGGTGGCACGGCCGCACGCTGATCGCCGCCGACTACGTGCACCAGGGCGCGACACCGACGTCGACCAACCACGGCTACGGCTTCTTGTGGTGGACGAACGCAGGCGGGTCGGTGATCACACCGGAGCCGTACCGCCAGGAGCTCGAGCGCAGCATCATTCCGTCGATGCCGTCCGACACGTTCAGCTTCGACGGGCTCCTCGACCAAGTCGTTGTGATGGTGCCGAGCCTCGACCTGGTCGTCGTGCGAACCGGCCTTCCCGGCAACCAGACAGGCGACTTTCTCCAGAACCTGACGATCCCCGGTGACGGGATCTCCGACTTCTTCAGGCTCCTGGGCCAATCGATCACCGACGTCAAGGTCGCCGACCCGGGGCCGTGGGTGCCCGACCCGGTGATCCCGCTCAACGGCGGGTCGCTGTTCAACCTGCTCCTGCCGACCGCGGGCTGAAGCTCCGCGCGTCGCGCGCGTAACCGGAATACGGTGCCTCCTTTCTCGGGAGGTCGCCATGGCGTTGGTACTCGCGGGCCAGATCGTTCCGCTCACTGAGCAGGATCCGAACGCGGTGTTCGCCGGGCGCGTCTGGCTGGGCGACGACGGCACGATCGATGCCGTCACCAAAGGAAATGCCACAGGGCCCGCGGGATTCGACGACGCGCCGACGGTCGACGTCGGCGACGCGCTGGTGCTGCCCGGGTTGATCGACCTTCACAACCACCTCGGTTACAACACCTTGCCGCTGTGGTCGGAGCCGTCGCAGGCGACGCCGTTTCGCCATCACAACTCGTGGCCCAACGCGCCGACGTACACGGAGACCGTCACGTGGCCCGCGTGGGTGTACGCGAACGCGGAGCCGGAGGCGCTGGTGGCATACGTGCAGACGCGCGCCCTGGTCGGTGGCACGACGGCGATCCAGGGATGGCCGGGCGCGAGCCGCGAGGTCAACGCCGTCATGCGCAACATCGACAGCGAGAAGGTGGGCACGACCGACCCCAACCTCATCTACACCTCGGTCGTGACCAAGACACCGTTGGAGCTCGGAGAGATGGCACAGGCGATCGGTCACGACGTCGGGTTCATCTACCACTGCGCCGAGGGTCAGCCCGGTTCGGTGGTGGAGAGCGAGTTCGTCGACGCCGCCAACGCCGGCTGTCTGCGAAGGACGTTCATCGCCATTCACTGCAACGCGCTCGCGCCGGCGGACTGGACGCGCTGGTCACAGAACCAAGGGGGTGCGGTCGTGTGGTCGCCGTTCTCGAACTTGTGGCTCTACGGGGTGACCGCTGACATCACCGCCGCGCGCGCCCGCGACGTCTCGATCTGTCTCGGCTCCGACTGGGGGCCATCGGGCACCAAGCACGTGCTCGGCGAGATGAAGGTGGCCAAGATCGTCAGCGGCACGAACCACCTCGGTCTGAGCGACAAGGACGTCGTCGCGATGGCGACCACGAATCCGGGCGACGTGCTGGCGCGGTGCTGGTCACGCCCGATCGGCCGTCTCGTGCCGGGCGGGTTCGCCGACGTCACGGTGCTGCGGGCCGGCGGTGCCGGGGACATGTGGTCGCAGATCGTGGCTGCGACCGAGCGCGACGTGAAGTTGGTGGTCGTCGGTGGACGGCCGCGCTACGGCGACGCGGCGGTCATGACCGCGGCCGGGGTCGAGGCGTCGAGCGCGTTGACCATTGGCGGCACGAGGCGCAAGTTGGTGCTGCCGCAGCCGGATGATCCGACCAAGGCCTGGTCATGGACAGACATCCACCGCCGTCTCGAGACGGTGCGTAAGGATCCCAAGGCTGCGTTGGCAAACGCGCGGAAGCGGCGAGGCGGTGTCGCCGGTGCGCTCGACGACGAGGAGGCACCGTTGGAGCTCGTGTTGGACATGCCCGGCGGCGGCCCTCTCGCGTTTGCCGGCCCGCCGCCGGATCCCGCGGCGGTGAAGATCGCGCCGCTGCCGACCCTCGTGCACGACCCCGCCTTCTTCAAGGCGATCCACGGCCACGGATTTCACAGCGGTGTGCTCGACGGCCTCAAGGCGTTCTACCAGTGAGTCCGAAGCGGACCGCTTCCACGCGATCGCGTCCACGAACGACTGCCCCGGCGCGGGCGCGTGCGCAGTCGCCGTTGGCCCGCCAGCGCGGCGAGTCGCTCGCCGACGCGTTGGACGCTACGCGGGGCCGCACTCGCTCGTCGACGCGGTCGCGACGCTGCCCTTCCTGGTCGAGATGTGGGGCCCGCCCGAGGCACCCCGCTACGTCGTGTCGAAAGTCAGCGACAAACGGCTCGTCAAGGATCCGAAGTTCGTCGAGGGCGTGACG
>DASVIY010000188.1:0-4616 GCA_036386195.1 Acidimicrobiia bacterium
CCGGTGCCCTCCGACATCGCCGTACCCCAGGCGGTCAACCAGGGAGTGCCAGTGGTGCTTCACAACCCGAAGTCACCAGCCGCGCGCGCGCTCGAGCAGATCGCAGACGCATTCATCCCGAAAGCGGTTCCGGAGGCCGTGCCCGCGACCAAGAAGCAATCGCGACGGCAACGACGGCGAGAGCAGTAGCAAGGGAGAGGTCGCGACAACATGACGCAGTTCACCCGGTGGCAGGAGTTTCAACGCACTCCCACCTCGCAGCGCGCCGCAACGCTCGAGGAGATGCGCCAGAAGATGCACCAGTTCGTCATCCAAGAGCTGGGACCGATCCTCTACGACCAGCGCGTCTCGGAGATGGATCTTCGCCGCCAGGTCCACGAGCAACTCGTGCGCGCCCTGTCACAAGAACGCGCCGCGCTCACGGCCACCGAGAAGGCGCAGCTCGTTCAAGAAGTCTCGGACGACGTGCTCGGCTACGGCCCGATCGACCGTTTCCTGAAGGACGACAGCATCACCGAAGTGATGGTGAACGGTCCGGAGCGCGTGTACGTGGAGCGCGCCGGCAAGATCGAGCTCACCGAAGTCAAGTTCGTCGACGAGACACACCTTCGACGCATCATCGACAAGATCGTGAGCCAGGTGGGCCGGCGCGTCGACGAGAGCAATCCGATGGTCGACGCCCGTCTGCCGGATGGATCACGTGTCAACGTCGTGGTGCACCCGCTCGCGATCGGTGGCCCGTTCCTGACGGTGCGGCGGTTCTCGGCTGATCCGTTCCGAGTAGAAGACCTGATCGAGTTCGGCACGCTCACGCCGCAGGTCGCGCACTTCATCGATGCGTGTGTGCGAGGCCGGCTCAACATCGTCGTGAGCGGAGGTACCGGCACCGGTAAGACGACACTGCTCAACGTCATCTCGTCGTTCATTCCCGAGACCGAGCGGATCATCACCGTCGAGGACGCGAAGGAACTGCAGCTCAGCCAAGACCACGTTCTGCCCCTGGAATCCCGACCCGCCAACATCGAAGGTCGCGGCGAGATCAAGATCCGCGACCTCGTGCGCAACGCGCTGCGTATGCGACCCGACCGCATCGTGGTCGGCGAGGTGCGTGGCGGCGAGTCGCTCGACATGCTCCAGGCCATGAACACCGGTCACGACGGCTCGATCACGACGGTGCACTCCAATACGCCACGCGACACGCTGTCGAGGATCGAGACGATGTCGCTCATGGCCGGCATGGAGCTTCCGATGCGTGCGATTCGCGAGCAGATGGCATCCGCGCTCGACATGGTGGTCCACATCTCGAGATTGCGCGACGGAACGCGCCGCGTCACGCACGTGGCCGAGATCATGGGGATGGAGGGCGAGGTGGTCGTCATGCAGGACCTCTATCTCTTCGACTATGGCATGGGGATCGACGAGGACGGCAAGTTCCTCGGCCACTTGAAGAGCACCGGCATCCGGCCGACGTTCGCGGAGAAGCTCTCCGACCAGGGGATCAGCCTCGAGGCCGAGCTCTTCACGCAACAGCCGTTTGCGCGCAAGGTTGTGGGGCTGCGATGACATTCCTGCTGTCAGTTCTCGTGATGTTGGCGGTGGCTGCGGTCGCGTACGCGATCCTCCTCGTCGTCGTCAAGAACAAGTCCGAGGGCCAGGCGCAGGAGCGTCTTCGTGGTTTTGCGCTCACGGTCGCAGCCAAAGAGGAGACCGAGGCCGGCGACGTGCAACTTGCCGACACGCGTGTGCTCCAGCAAGCCGCGGACCTTACGGGCCGAATCGCGGCACGCGCCGGGATCTTGGAACGCACCGAACGCGCCCTCGAGCAGGCGGATATGCCGCTACGGCCTCCGGAGGCGCTGTTCTTCTATTTCTCGGCCGTGGTCCTCGTTGCGCTCCTCGGGTTGCTGGTCGCACCCAATCCCGGAGTGACGCTGGTCATGGTGTTGCTCGTGGCGGGGATTCCGCTCTTCTTGTTGCGCCGCCGGCGCAAGAAGCGTTTGCGGAACTTCGAGGCGCAGCTGCCCGACACGCTCAATCTGCTCTCGGGCTCGATGCGCGCCGGGTTTGCATTCATCCAGGGCCTCGAGGCGGTCTCGCAGGAGGCAAGCGAACCGACGAAGCGGGAGTTGCAGCGCGTCTTCACCGAGACGCGGCTGGGACGCCCGATCGAGGAAGCACTCGAAGACGCTGCTGAGCGGATGGCGAGCCGGGACCTCATGTGGAGTGTCATGGCGATCCGCATCCAACGCGAGGTCGGCGGCAACCTCGCCGAGCTCCTCGACACCGTGTCGGACACCATGACGCAGCGGGAGCGCGTCCGTGCCGAGATCTTCGCCCTCACCGCGGAAGGCCGCCTGTCCGCGTACATCTTGGGCGTCTTCCCGATCGCGATGGGTTTGATCCTGTACGCGATCCAACCGAGCTACATGGAAGCGCTGTTCTCCGACCCGGTTGGGATCGCCGCGGTGATCGGGTCCGCCATCATGGCCTGCTTCGGGTTCGTCTGGTTGAAGAACATCATGAAGATCGAGGTCTGAGCAGTGCCGTTTGTCATTGCCGGCGTCATCGCCGTTGCCATCTTGATCTTGGCGCTCGTCGGTACCAGCGCCGTCGCCGAGAAAGCCGAGGTACGTGAATCGCTCCGGCGCCTCGAGGGCTACCAGATCCAGGGCGTCCGCGACCAGGAGATGCTCGCACCGATCAGCGAGCGAGTGCTCAGCCCGGTCGTCAACGGCCTCACGGGTCTCGCGCACAAGTACACGCCGGTCGGGTACACCGAAGGTCTTCGTCACAAGCTCGTACTCTCGGGCGGAAAACCGGGTCTCGACGTCGACCAGCTGCTGGTGATCAAGCTCCTCGGCCTTTGCTCGGGAGTCCTCTGGTTCCCGCTTTTCTTTCTGTTGTTCTCGCTCCCCGCGTTCTTCGCGTTCATCGCCAGCATCGGCTTGTGGGTTGCGTCGTTCCTCCTTCCGGACGTGCTCGTGAACCGTGCCGTGGCCGAGCGCAAGCACGAGATGGCGGTGCAGCTGCCCGACATCCTCGACTTGTTGGTCATCTCGGTGGAAGCGGGGCTCGGTTTCGAGCAGGCCTTGGACCGTACGGCCACAGCTGTGCCGGGCGCCTTGGCGGATGAGTTCAACCGCATGTTGCAGGAGATGCGCATCGGTTCGTCGCGATCGGATTCTTTGCGCGCCCTCGACCAGCGCACCGACGTCCCCGAGCTGCGTTCCTTCATCCTCGCGATGCTGCAGGCGGACACGTTCGGTGTGTCGATCTCCCGCCTGCTTCGTGCCCAGGCGACCGAGATGCGCATCCGTCGCCGGCTCCGGGCCCAAGAGCAAGCACAAAAGGCGCCGGTCAAGATGTTGTTCCCTCTGGTCTTCTGCATCTTTCCGTCCGTGTTCGTGATCATCCTCGGACCCGCGATGATCCAGATCACCAAGTCTCTTAAATGACCTGAGCCATGGCCGATACCGCGGCGCGGCGCGCTCCCGGCCTGCAGCTGCTCTTCACGCTGGTGTTCGCGTTGATCGGCTGGGACGTCGGCATCGGCCGGCTCGGCGACAACTCCTTCTTCTGGCATCTGCGCACGGGCGAGCTGATCCTCGATCACGGGATCCCACATACGGATCCGTATTCGTTCACTGCGCATGGCACGACGTGGGTCGCGCAGTCGTGGCTCGCCGAAGTGCTGTACGGAGCTCTTGATCGGAGCTTCGGCGCGTTCGGCATCCGCGTGCTCGGCGGCATTCTCGGCGCCCTCATCGCAACGTTGGCGTTTCGACTTGCCCTGCGAAAATGCCGCGATCGAGTCCGCGCCACGCTGCTGACACTGGTCGCACTGGGCGGTGTGTACACCCTGTGGTCGCAACGGCCGCTGCTGTTCGGCCTGGTGTTCCTGCTCGTGCTGCTGTGGATCGTGGAGGTGCCCGACAGCATCGTGGGCCGCCACCCGTTCGTTTCGCTTCCCGTCCTGTTCTGGCTCTGGGCGAACGTGCACGGCACCTTCGCTCTCGGCTTCCTCTATATCGTCCTGCATCTTCTCGGCCGCTGGCTCGACGGGTCGCGCCCGTGGGACGGTCGCGAGCGGCAACTCGCGACCGGTGCGCTGATCGCGTTCGTGGTGATCTTCGTGAACCCGTATGGCACCGCGCTGGTCACGTTCCCGATCGAGCTGCTGCGTCGTGGCGACATCCTGAATCACGTCGTGGAATGGCACTCGCCGGACTTTCGCCAGCGTTTCGGCATCGTCTACGCGGTGTGGATCGCCGTCATGGTCGTGGTGTTCTCACGCGGCGCCCATCGAGTGAGCCGGCGTGACCTCGTGGTGAGCATCCCGTTCCTGCTCCTCGGCCTCTGGGCCCTGCGCAATGTCGGCATCGCGCCGCTGGTCATGCTCCCCATCGCGGCGTCCGCGCTCTCGGTCGACGAGGAGCGGCGCGACGACCGGCTGGCAATCGGTTGGGTTCTTGCCGCAATCGTGTTGTTGGTTGCCGTGGGCCTGGGCGCACGTGCCGCGGGCGAGCCCAACTTCCAGTTCGGCGACGAACCGGTACAGGCAATGCAGTCCGTCCAGCAGCACGGGCTACTCGGCCGGCGCATCTTCAATGACGACG
>DASVIY010000189.1:0-2281 GCA_036386195.1 Acidimicrobiia bacterium
GATCACTTCGTCGGCGCCGAGGTAATCGGCGAGCGGCTGCACGACCTCGAGCGGCGACGACGAGACGATGATCACCCTGTGTCCGGCAGCATGATGCTCGTCGAACAACTCGAGCGCCTCTGCGTAGATGATCGGCGAGACGACATCGTCGAGCGTCTCGCGCACGATCGAGGCAATGTGATTGCGGTTCCACCCCTTCGTGAGCGTGAGCATCGCTTCGCGCAGCTTCTCCATCTTCGCTTCGTCGGCGCCGACGAGCATGTAGACGACTTGCGCGTACGCGCTCTTCGCGATCGCGCGCCGTGACAGCAGTCCTTCGCGATAGAACGGCTTGCCGAACGCGAGCACCGAGCTCTTCGCGATGATCGTCTTGTCGAGATCGAAGAACGCGGCGGTGCTCATCGCCGCATGCCCCGCGCCGCACGTCGCGCGCGCTGCGCACGGCTGGAGCGCCGTCTGGTTCGTGACGCGTTCACACCTGGAGACTACGCGTGCGCCTTGACACATGCCCGCGTGACACGTATGTTGCCGTGCACTCCCTCCTGCACTTCCTCCCTCCGACCTCTCGCGCCCGAAGGAGGGAGTGTGCTTCTCGCTCTCTGGTCTCCCAAAGGTGGCTCGGGCACTTCCGTGCTCGCCGCCGCCTGCTCGCTCGTCCTTGCCCGTCGCGGCCCGACGGGCGTCCGGCTCGCCGACCTCGACGGTGATCAGCCGGCGCTGTTCGGGCTCGCGCACGATCCCGAGACCGGTCTCGCCGACTGGCTCGACGCCGGCCCCACCGCGCCGCCCGAAGCGCTGGCCCGCTTCGCGATCGAAGCCGCGCCCGGTGTGGTGCTGCTTCCTCGCGGACGCGGTGGCGGCGCCCTTGCGCCGCAGGCGGCTGCCGAAGCCGGTGCCGCGCTGGCAGTCACGCTGCGCGACGACCCACTGTCAACCGTGATCGACCTGGGCCGTGCCGAAGCACCCGCGGCGCGCGCCGTCCTCGAGATCGCCGACGCCGCGGTTCTCGTGACCCGAGGGTGCTACCTGACGCTGCGGCGTGCCGCCCGCGCGCCGGGTCTCGCGCGCACTTCGGGGGTGGCAATGCTCGAGGAGGCCGGCCGCTCGCTCGACGCGAAGGCCGTTGCCGACGTGTTGGGGCTGCCGGTCGTGGCTCGGGTGCCGGTCCGCGCGGGCGTCGCGCAAGCGGTCGATGCCGGTGTGCTGCCGAGCCGTCTTCCCGACCAGCTTGCCCGACCGGCCACCCACCTGCTCATGGCGTTCGGCTTGCTCCCCAGCTCGCGCGGGCGGGCGGCATGACGGCAGTGGTAGCGGGCAATGGCCGGCCCGCCGATGAGCGCCGCGGCCGCGCGCTCGTCGATCCGCAGCTGAAGCAGCGCGTCCACCAGCGCCTCCTCAACGAGGACGGCGCGCTCACCGAGGCACCCGGCATCGTCCTGCTCAACGCGCGGCTCACCGAGCTGCTGCGCGACGAGGCGCCGCTGCTCGATGCCGGCACGTTCGGTCGCCTGCTCGGCGAGCTCACCGACGAGATCGGGGGCCTCGGTCCGCTCGAGCCGCTGCTTGCCGATCCCGGCGTCACCGAGGTGATGATCAACGGACCCGGTCGTTGCTTCGTCGAACGGCGCGGCCGGCTCGAACCGGTCGCGATCGATCTCGATGCTGCCGCCATCGTGCGCATCGTCCAGCGCATCGTCGCGCCGCTCGGGCTTCGGCTGGATCGCGCCTCGCCGATGGTCGACGCGCGTCTTGCCGATGGTTCCCGTCTGCACGCGGTGATCCCCCCGCTCGCGATCGACGGGCCGTGCGTCACCATTCGGCGCTTCGGCGCGCGTGCGATCCCACTCGCGGGCTTCGGGCTTGACGAGCATGCGGGCGCATTCTTACGCTCGGCCGTTACCGGCGGCGCGAACCTGCTCGTTGCCGGGGCTACGAGCGCGGGCAAGACCACGCTGCTCAACTCGTTGTCGAGCGCGATCCCCACCGAGGAGCGAGTGGTCACGATCGAGGAGACCGCCGAGCTGCGCCTCGCGCAAGCGCACGTCGTGCGACTCGAGGCGCGGCCTGCGAACGCCGAGGGCGCCGGGGCAGTCTCGGTGCGCACGCTCGTGCGTGCCGCGCTGCGCATGCGTCCCGATCGGATCGTCGTGGGCGAGGTACGTGGGGCCGAGGCGCTCGACATGTTGCAAGCGCTCAATACCGGCCACGACGGTTCGCTGTGCACGGTGCACGCCAACAGCGCAGCCGACGCGCTGTCACGCATCGAGACACTTGCCCTGAT
>DASVIY010000190.1:0-7176 GCA_036386195.1 Acidimicrobiia bacterium
CGCCGATCATCTTGCTCACGGCCAAGGCGCAGGAGTCCGATGTCGCGTATGGCTTCTCGCTCGGTGCCACTGACTACATCATCAAGCCGTTCAGCCCTCGCGACCTGATCAACCGCGTCCAAGCAGTGCTGGAGCGAGCGCCGACCGCGCTGTAGCCCGGTTTACGTCGTCGGCGTCGTTGCCGAGGTACCGCTGGTCGCGATGCCCGTGTAGAACGCGCCCTGCATGCCGTTCGCCTTGTGGAACCGGCAGTAGAACACCGCCTGCCCGGTTGCAGGAATCTTCACCTGCACGGTGGCCTTGCCATCGGGGTTGACGACCTGATCGATCCCGAGCGAGTCGATCGTGAATGTGTGCTGGTTCTTGCCTTCGTTCTTCAGCTGTACCGTCACCGTTGCACCTGGATCGGCCTTCAGGAACGTCGCGTTGAAATAGAAATCGTCCTGTTCGACCTCGACCGTTGGCGTCGCGCCGGTCAACGTCTTCTGGCCGTGACCGTTGACCTTGCCTTCCAACGTCACGCCCGCCGGCGCTTTCGTCGCCCCGGTGCTCGCGGTCTTCTTGGAGCTGCTCGAGCTGCTGCTGCTGCAGGCGGCGAGGAGCCCGCCGGCGAGTGCGGCGGCGATCAGGGTCACGACGATCTTGCGCATGGCTGCTCCCGAGGTTGGGTCCGTTCGAGTCATACGGAGGAGCGGCGCAAAGAGATTGTTTTTCGGTCGAATCCCACGTCACGGCGCTACCGTGGCGGCGCGACACCAATCCCGATGCACCGGAGGTCCGTACTACACCGTGTGGACAGTCTCCGACGACACGCTCCTGGCCGGCCTCGCGACCGGCGACGCCGACGCCGCCGCGGCGTTTGTGCGGCGCTTCCAGCGGCGCGTGTACGGCCTTGCCGTCACGATCGTCGGGGAGCCCCGGGCCGCGGAAGACGTGTCCCAGGAGGCGTTCGTGCGCGCGTGGCGGCATGCGGCGGCCTACGACCCCCGGCGGGGATCGGTCGTGACGTGGCTCCTCACGATCACGCGCAATCTCGCGATCGACGCCGTGCGGGTGCGCCGGCCGGTGGTGCTCGACCCCGACGCGATGGTGGGTCTCCAACAGGTGAGCGCGGAGCGCGGTCCGGCCGAGCTTGCGGATCTCGGCGACGACACCGCTCGGTTGCGCGCCGCGATCGCGCGGCTCCCCGAAGAGCAACGTCGGGCGATCGTCCTTGCCGGGCTGCTCGGGCACACCGCACGCGAGATCAGCGAATCCGAGGGCATCCCGCTGGGCACTGCGAAGACCCGAATTCGCACCGCGCTGCAGCGATGCCGCGAGGCACTGGTTCGCGAGGAGCAGTCCGAGTGACGGGGTGGGGTCGCTCGCAATGATGCCGCTGGATTGCGCCCAGGTGCGCGAGCTGGCCCCGGAGCTCGCCCTCGGGGTGTTGAGCGGGAGTGAACGCGCCGAAGTGCTGCTCCACGCGAGCCAGTGCACGCGCTGCCAGGCCCTGATCGCCGAGCTCGGTGAGGCAGCCGACGCGTTACCGTCGCTGGCACCCGAGATCGAGCCGCCGTCCGGCTTCGAAGCCCGCGTGCTGGGCACGCTGCTCGGCTCACGCCGCAAGAGCACGCGTCGGTGGGGTGTCGCGCTCGCGTTGACGGCTGCGGCCGCGGCCGTCATCAGCATCGTCGCAGTGCAATGGGTCGACGCCGGCAGTGGACAGGCCACGCCGTCCGCGCCCATTGCTGCCGTGCGCTCGGTTGCCATGGTGGGTGACCACGGCATGCGCGTCGGACGGGTCTACGCGTCGGCGGGCAAGCCCACGGCGATCGTCGTCACGGTCGACTACTGGGTTGCAACGGGCACGTATCGCGTCGAGCTGCAACCGGCGGGCGGTGCGGTGCAGCGGCTCGGCACGATCCGGATCGACGACGGGCGCGGCTCGTGGGGTGGTGCAGCGCACCTGGCGACGTCAGGATCGACTCGGGTCGCGCTCGTCGACACGCACGGCACGACCGTCTGCCACGCGACCTTGAGCCCGCCCACGTAGCCGCCGACGACTCACCGCCAACGACCGTTTGTGCAAAAGTGGCTCCTATAGAGCGCGCTCGCGCACAAACGCTGAGAGCGTAACGCTCAGTCGTCGACTACGGGCCCGGGCGCTCCGCAACCTCCAGGCGTTCGCGCAGGAACGCGAGCACCCGGTCGAGCGCGACTCGCGTGGGGTGGCCCGGCTCATCGACGAGGTCGTTGGTGACCACCGAGTGGGCGGTCTTCTTGATCCCGAAGGCGTTCCCCGGCGACGAGTCGATCTCGACCGCGATGAACCCGTCGCCAAGCTCGCGTCGCAGGGTCTCGAAGCGTTCGGCCGGCACGCCCCGGTCCGCGGTGAAGCGGAGCCCGAGCACGCACGCGCCGTGGGCGACGCGTGCTTTGACCCGAGCAAGGTCGTCGTCGCTGATGCCGAGCGCGGCGCGTCGAGCGCGCCCGAAGGGGAACGGCACCGCCGGCTGACTCAGCACCGGGGCCAGGATCTCGTCGTCGATCATCATGCCGAGCGCGAACCCCCCGGTGAAGCACATGCCCACCACGCCGACGCCCGGGCCGCCGCACTCCGCGTGCGCCTCGCGCGCCAGCCGCCGCAACCAGCCGATGATCGGTGCGGTGCGATCCAGCTTGAGCGCAAGGAACTCTCTCGCCACACAGGCACGCGTGATCGACGAGATGACGTACGGCAAGCTCGCCGGCTTGCCCGGTATACCAAAGAGCGACGGCAGGACTGCGGTGAAGCCGGCGTCGATCACACGCCGGGCGAAGCCCTCGACCTCCGGTGTGATGCCCGGTATCTCTTGTATGACGATGACGGCCGGGCCGCTCCCGGCGCGGTACACGGTCCGGGTCAAGCCGCCGTACACCAGCGCTGATTCGCTGAACCCGTCGAGCGGCCCGGTCACGGTGGGACCTCCTCCGTCGGACTGACGGCGTCGAGCGTACGGTCCGCGGTCTCGGGCAGGAAGGGGAGCACGAACGCGGCGGCCACGAGTGCGGCGATGCCGCACAGCGCGATTGCCGGGCCGAGTCCGCCGACGGAGGTCTCGATGTTGGTCGCGACGAGCAAGCCGGTGATCGAGCCCGCGACGGAGCACACGAGGATGAGCGCGTTCGACGTGCTGCGCACCTCGGTGGGGAAGAGCTCGGTGTCGAGCGTCGCGATTGCGAGGCTCGCGCAGGCCGCGGCGACAATTGCAACGGTCGAGATGATCCAGAGGATCGAACCGCCGGTGACGAAGAACGCCATTTGCAGCACGGTCGCGACGCCGAGCGCGACGATCGCCAAGGGCCGCCGGCCGCGGCTCTCGGCCAGGCGGCTCGCTATCAGGATGCCGATCAACCCGGGTGCGCCATTGGTCACCGTGCGAAAGAGCGCGATCGAGGAGTTCGAGTAGCCGTGCGAGTCGGTGAGGTACTTGTTGGTGTACTGCGCGGACGGCGCGGCGAACACGTTCGTCAGGAAGGCCGCGAGGCTCAGCAACAAGAACCGGCGACCGTATGCCTGATCGAAGACTTCCCGGACTCGGCCGCGCGCGACGGGCCGCGCCGCGAGCGCGGTGTACCGACGTGTCTCGAGCAGGTTGCGCCGCAGCGCCGGAAGGAAGAACAGCGCCAGCGCGCTCAACCCGAACGCGACCCGCCACGCTTGTGGCCCGAGGTCCGCGATCGGCAGCGTGATGACCGAGATCGCGAACCCGGCGCCGGCGGCGAGCGCGAGCATCGCCAGTGCGAAGGCGCGCGCACGCTCGGGTGCTTCCTCGATGACGGCGATGCCACCCACCACGAGGGCGGCGTTGGCAAAGGCCCGAGCGAACACCTGCCCGCCGGTGAAGATCTCGAAGGTGGGCGACCCCGCGGAGACGGCGTTTGCCACGCAGACGCCGACCAGCGACCACAAGATGACCTTGCGGCGACCCACTCGATCGCCGAGCCCGATGGCCACGAGCGCGATCAACACGCCGACGCGCGTGACGGCGGAGGCGACCCCGAGCTCGGCTGTGGTCCTGTGGAACGCGTGCTGAACCGAATCCGCGTTCTGACCGAACAGCGCGCCACCGAAATTGCTGACGGCGCTCGCGAACGCGACCGTCGCGATCAACGTCGCCTGTTGCGGCGTGAACGACGCCGGCGGGAGATATCGCGACTGCCCCAAGGGTGGCGGTGCGGGGCGCCCGTGGACCGCCGCATCGATCTCTGCGCCTCGATGCCGCAGGCCGCGGCGCATACCGGCTGCGATGATCGGCGCCACGAACCAGTTGAAGTACGGCACCTTGACGGCACTCGTGGCTTCGAGCGCGATCGTCGCGGTCGTTTGCTCGTCGCCCGGCGTGACCTTCGTGTACAGGGTGGCCTCGGTGTCGGCACCCAACGGGGTGGTCACGGTGTCGCCCGCCACGGGCGCGCCGAGCGTCTCGGCGACGATCGGGAGGACCTGCTCGACCGAACCTTCGACCTTGATCGACATCCGGCGCAGCACGTGCGGCATGCTACGGCCTCGTCCGCGAACCGCCGACTATGGGAGCACCGCTGATGGCCAAGCTCGTCGTGGGGGCCAAGGCTCCCGAGTTCACGTTGCGCGATCAACACGACGCGAAGGTTTCGCTCAAGAGTTTCCGCGGCGCGCCCGTCGTCGTCTACTTCTATCCGAAAGCCGACACGCCCGGTTGCACGACCCAGTCATGCGCGTTGCGTGACGCCGAACCCAACCTCGCCAAGCTGGGCGCCGCGGTCGTCGGTATCAGTCCGGATGCGCCGGCGAAGCAGAAGAAGTTCGACGACAAGTACTCGCTGGGATTCCCACTGCTCGCGGATGAAGACCATGCGGTCGCCGACGCGTGGGGCGTCTGGGGCGAGAAGTCGATGTACGGCAAGAAGTTCAAGGGGATCATCCGCAGCGCCTTCGTCGTCGACGAGAAAGGCAAGCTCGCGGCCGTCTTCTACAAAGTCAGCCCGAAAGACACCGTGCCGAAAGTGACAGAGGCACTCGCGCAGTAGCCGCTTTCCATTCTTGCGTCGCAAATCATCATCACATGACGTTTCTCGACGCAAGAACGAAGGAGGTCAGGCGCCCATGGCGTGGAAGCCGCCGTCGACGTGGAGCATCTCGCCGGTCGTTGCGGGGAACAGGTCGGAGAGGAGTGCGACGCAGGCTTTGGCGACGGGTTCGGCGTTGCGGATGTCCCAGCCGAGGGGGGCCCGGTCGGTCCACATCTCCTCGAAACGCTCGAAGTCGGGAATGCTGCGCGCGGCCATGGTGTGGAGCGGGCCTGCACACACGAGGTTGACGCGGATCCCACGCGGCCCCAGATCACGCGCGAGATAGCGCGCGACCGATTCGAACGCCGACTTCGCCACCCCCATCCAGTCGTACACGGGCCACGCGTGCGTGTTGTCGAAGTCGAGCCCGACGATTGACCCGCCGTCGGTCATCAGCGGGAGCGCCGCGCTCGCAAGCTCCTTCAACGAATAGGCAGAGAGTCGGAGCGCAATCGCGACGTCGTCCCACGGTGCATCCAGGAAGCCGCCGCCGAGGCACGACTGGGGTGCGTAGGCAATCGCGTGGAGCACACCGTCGAGGCGGCCACCGACGTTGGACGCGAGCGCGTCGAGATGCGCGGGATCGCTCACGTCGAGCTGCACGATCTCAGGGGTGACCGGCAGCTTCTTCGCGACCCGCTGCGTGATGCTCATCACTCGTCCGAAGGAGCTGAGCACGACCTCGGCGCCTTCGTCCTGCGCGAGCTTCGCGACGCTGAACGCGATCGACGAGTCGTTGAGCACGCCGGTGACCAGGATCCGCTTGCCGTCGAGCAGCATCAGCCCCTCCTGGGGTCTCGTCGTCGCTTCGAGCGGTGCTAGCTGCTCGCGCCGAAGATCAGCGTCGAGTTGTGACCGCCGAACGCGAACGAGTTGGACAGCACCGGCCGCACCCCGATCTCGCGTGGCGAGCCGAAGACGACATCGAGCTGGATGTCGTCGCCCAGCCGCTCGACGTTCGCGGTGGGGGGTACCAGCCCGTTGCAGAGCGACAGCAACGATGCGGCGGCCTCGACCGCGCCGGCCGCACCGATCAGGTGCCCGGTCACGCCCTTGGCGGACGTGACGGGCGGCGCGGCTCCTCCGAAGACCTTGCGGATCGCCTCGGCCTCCGCGCTGTCGTTGAGCGCGGTGGACGTGCCGTGCGCGTTGACGTGACCGATGTCGGCGGGCGTGAGTGCAGCGTCGTCGATGGCCAGCTGCATGCAGACCGCGGCGCCCGTGCCGTCCGGCGCCGGTGCCGTGATGTGATACGCGTCGGCGTTACGGCCGTAGCCGAGCACCTCGCCGTAGATGCGCGCGCCGCGGGCTTGTGCGTGGTCGAGCGATTCGAGGATGAGCGCCGCCGCACCCTCGCCGATCACGAAGCCGTCGCGTGCCTCGTCGAACGGGCGCGATGCCCGCTGCGGGTCGTCGTTGCGGGTGCTCAACGCCCCCATACGGGCGAACGCCGAGATTGTGACCGGCGTGACCGCGGCCTCGGTGCCGCCGGCCGCGACGACATCGGCCGACCCGTCGCGAATGAGCCGAGCCCCTTCGCCGATCGCGTGCGAGCCTGCGGCGCACGCAGTCGCGATGCACATGTTGGGTCCGGTCCAGCCGAACTGCATCGCCGTCACACCCGCACTCGCGTTGGGCATCATCATCGGCACGAAGAACGGGCTCACGCGTGACGGGCCGCGCGTGAGGAACGTCTCGACGTTCGCCTCGAGGCTGTCGAGGCCACCCACGCCGGTACCGATCACGACAGCGCAGCGAGCGGGGTCGGCGTCGAGCTCACCCGCGTCGGCGAGCGCGTCGGCGGCGGAGGCAAACCCGAGCTGCGTCACCCGGTCGGCGCGTCGCGCTTCCTTGGCACCGAAGTACGGGATTGGGTCGAAGCCGGTGACTTCGCCCGCGAACCGCACCGGGAGGGCCGAGGCGTCGAACCGTTTGATGCCTTGCGCGGTTGCGTGACCGGCGACGACCGTCGACCAGAACGACGCGAGGTCGGTGCCGGCCGGAGTCTTCACGCCGATGCCGGTGACGGCGACGCGCGGGCGTTTCCGGTGGTCGAGGAGCGCGCTCATGCCGAGGCGCCGACCTTGTCGAGCACGAGGTCGA
>DASVIY010000191.1:0-3706 GCA_036386195.1 Acidimicrobiia bacterium
CGGCCCGTGCCAACGTCGACGATCCGACGACCTTCGACGCGGACATACCCACCGTCGGTCCTCTCGCCTGTGTCGACGTCCACCATGCCGCGGGGGCGTACAACCGTCACTCTGGTCCGCGCCATCGCGCTCTCATCTTGCCCAAGCGATACGCCGTCACGCGAGTGACGCTACCGCCCGAACCCCTCAGCGAGGAGATCGTCCGCCGCGCGGGCCGCGGAGCTCTTGCGAGTTGCCGGCGTCGTAGAAACGGAAACGCTGCGTCCGGCGTCGACGACGCGGGGCTCCGGATGGCGCACCGAGGTCTTGCGCAAGCGGCCGCGCGGGTAGCTCCCCAGGGCTCAGCCCGGCTGCGGCCTTTATGGCGGAGGGAGTGGGATTTGAACCCACGGTGACTTGCGCCACAATGGTTTTCGAGACCATCCGATTCGGCCGCTCTCGCATCCCTCCGGGCGGGAGTGTAACGGCCGGTCGCTCAGCGCCTGGCGGTAAAGAACTCGCGTAGCAACGCGCCGCACTCGGCCGTACGCACGCCGTCGACGACCTTCACCTGGTGATTGAGCCGCGGATCCACGAGCACGTTGTACAGACTTCCGCACGCGCCCGCCTTGGGATCGACGGCCCCGAACGCGACCACATCGAGGCGCGCGGCGACCGCGCCGCCTCCGCACATGAGGCACGGCTCGAGCGTCACCACCAGCGCATGACCGGTGAGGCGCCAGCTGCCGACGGCCCGCGCGGCGTCACGGAGAGCCAGGATCTCTGCGTGCGCGGTGGGATCGTTCGCACACTCGCGTTCGTTGTGGCGCCGCGCGACGATCTCGCCGGTGTCAATACGGGCAACGACTGCACCGATCGGCACGTCGTCGTGCGCGAGCGCGAGCCGCGCCTCCGCGAGCGCGACCTCCATGAGCGCATCGAGCCAGTCGGCTTCCACAGGGTCAGTCGGCAATCGCGGCGCGGGCGATCACCTTCGTCGGTGTGACGCGCACGAGCAGCTCACTGGGCACGGCATTGCGGCGTCCGAAGGCCTCGGCCGCGTCGTCACCCATGTAGCGGCCGCCGATGGCAGTGGCCCATCGGAGCAGCTCGTCAGCGTCGCGGCTGACGGTCGCCGTACCTTCCACGACGACAAACGAGAACGGCGGGCGCTCGTCGTCGACACACAGCGACACCCATGGGTCGCGCGCGAGGGCTTTGCCCTTGGCAGTGCCTTCGCCGGTCGTGAAGATCACGTCGTCGCCGTCGAGCGTGAACCACACCGGTGCGATGTGCGGATGACCGTTCGTGCGCGTCGTGGCGAGCTTCCCGGTCCGCGTGCCCTTGAGCACAAACGCGCGCCACTCGTCATGTGTCATCTCGTGCATCGAACCGCTCCTCGTTCTCCTCAATGTCTCACACGGTAGGGAGTGTGCCTGTCACCTGGGGCGTGGGAGGTCTTCGATGGATCGCAGGTTGCCGCCCTCGTCCGTGAGCCATGCGCGAAGAGCCAGCATCGCTCGGCAATCGTCTTCGTTGTACGCGAGCAGCCGCTCTCGGTTCTCGGCCCGAATCGATTCGTCGGGATCGGCGACGGCGAGCTCGTACCAGTTGAGAGACTGCTCCCCGCCGGGGTCGTCGTCCCGCCACCTGAAGCCGGCGTACGGCGCGAGCACTTTGAGGCCGGTCCCGACCGGCGTGATCAGGTGATCACCGACGACGACGCGCATGTCGACCCATTCGTCGCCGTTGATGAACGCGTCAATCTCGTCGAGGTCCGGCACTGCCGGCATCCCGGCGAAGCGCCGAGCCGCCGATCGCAGGAATCGGTTTTCCGTGCCTGCACTGTGGCAGTACGCGCGGAGCGTCAGTTGTTGGGCTGCGGCGGCTACGCGCGCTGCTGTGAGCGAGGCCCAAAAGTGCCGGAAGCCTTCGCATTCGTGTTCGTCGTCGAGCTCGCCGAACATGACGAACGACTCATAGCTCTCCTCACATCCCCGTCGTGACGTGAGCACACCCCAGAGGTAGACGCGTTCGCCGTAACACTCGAGATCGATGTCGAGCTCGATGTCTCCTCTCGGGACGACTACCGAGTCGACACCGCGTGCTCGCACGACTTCGCCGGCGAGCCCGACGCGTGCGAGGTCGATCGACTTCGCGAGCGAGCTCAACGACGCATGCGAGTACTTGGCGGTTTGCGCATCGAGGCACCGCAACTGCCCAACGGTTCGAACGTCGGCGGCTTGCAGGGTCCGGCGTTGCTTGCGTGCGCGAGTGGGGACGTCGTCGATGGACGCATCGTCCGGCAACCCCTCGGCCTGGTCGAGCCAGCGGGCGACATCGACGCTCTTGTCGATGAGGTTCGCGGTTCGCCAGTCGAGTGCGGCGAGCTCTCGACGCGTCGTGACGCCTCGAGCGACGTGCACCCTCCATTGGATGTAGCCGACCTTCGGGACCAGCGTGACGTCGTCTTCTTCCTCGAGTCTCGGAACACACAACTCGCGCCACTCGCATTCCGCGCAGTCGCTCTTGAACAGCGGGACGACGAGCCGCGGTTCGGCATCGGCCCGACCTTGCTCGAGCGCGCGGGCGATGATGTCGAGGCGGAACGCGAACTCGAAGTCGTAGCGCTCGAAGGTCGACCGGGGCTTTCCTCCGCCGCGCCATTTCGGCTGGTCCAGGTCGAACCACGTGATCGTGCGCTCCACCCCGATGATGCCGCCCACGCGAATCCCGTCGGCGGCGTGGCCGCACGCCTCGAGCATGCGCCAGTAGTGGGCGAGTTGCATCACATCCTCGAAGCGTTTGCGGGACCAGCGATCGGGGAGCACCACCGCGTCCGTTCTCGACGGCGAGTCGAACGCCGAGCAGCTTGCGGGGCCGAATGCACCTCCCGAATCGTCCTGCTGCGTCAAGTGATGCTTGATGTCAACGGGCAGGTACGCCCACCGGCCGTCGGGTCTTGGTGCAGGCCCGTCCCTGATGAGCAGGTCGGGTCTACCGACGCGATGACCCATCATGTCGTCGGGAAGGTGGCCTCCCGCGACAACCTGCACGCCGTCGCCCATCGCCGCCAGCGTTGTCTCGGTCGGCGACGGTGAGTCGGCCGCAACGATGGCGAGATCGAGGCACTGCTCGCTGAACGCTTCGATGACCTCACGTTCGAACACACGCCCACCCTCCAAGCGATGCTCGACCGCCTCCGACGGTGGAGCGGGTTCGGCGGTGATTGTCGGGTCGTTACGGTTTTGCGCGACCACGGGACATTGCTTGGCGATGTATGCGCCCTGAGAGCGAACGGCCGACACATCAAGGCGCACATACCGCTGAGGGTCGTCGTCTGCGCGCATCGCGCCCGCTCCTCGCTGCGCGGAGGGAGTGGGATTCGAACCCACGGTGAGTTGCCCCACACACGCTTTCCAAGCGTGCCGATTCGGCCGCTCTCGCATCCCTCCGGAACATGAACATGCAGACCGTGCACCCGACGTCGACACCGGTGCCGCGAAGCGCATTTCCCCGTCGCCGGCTCAGGCCAGGCTGCCCTGCGGCACCCGGGAGGGCCCGCTGAGAGCTGCTTCCTTCCGGACCTGACTCGGTTCACGAGATCCCGTTGCGCAGGACCCGGCCCTCATCACCGCGTGCAGGGCGCCATCCTCACGGCAGCCCGAGCCTCGGCCGGGAGTTCAGCCCCTCGTAACGTGGATTGGGGGTACAGGGAACCACGAGC
>DASVIY010000192.1:0-4294 GCA_036386195.1 Acidimicrobiia bacterium
CCAGGTACTGGTGGTCCTCGAACTTGGTCGGCCGTTCCACAGATTCTCCAATGGGACTGTCAGACGCGGCAGCCACCCTAGCGGTGAGAAGGCGCAGTAATACCAACAAGGCCTCGGCGTCAAGCCGGCACTGAATCCGAACGCGGTTCGGGGGCACCCTGAGGCGCCCCCGAACCAACGGTTGACTGGTCAATTTCGATGCCGAACTTGCCACGGGCGGGACCAGCTCCCGTTCCGGCGTCGACGGTGCGGCGGTCGGACTCCGCCAAGCAGTCCAGCCTCACGGCCTAGCGGCCGCGCACCTCCAGAGTCCCACGTTGATCATGCATCGTGTGGACCACCTCCCTTCCCTGGTCCCCTTTTTGTAGCACGTCGGGACGCGGGTCGAAGGTGGTTTCAGCCGTCCGTCTCGTCGGCCACGCCCGGGTCCGCGGTCTCTGCAGGGCCGATCGCGCCGATTGACCGGAGATAGCTGAGCTGGGTCTCGACCACCGCGTCGACCTGCTCCGGTATGTACGCCTCGCCGGTGGCCGCGCATCGTTCGAGGATGTACCCGACGGTCTCGGCGCTGTCGATCACCACCGGCCCCGTGGGTTTCTTCGTCCTGCCGTTGGTCGAGACGCCTTTGCGCTGGAAGTACTCCACCTCGAAGTCGAGGATGCGGCGCACGTCGTCGGGCGTCAGCGCGGCCGCCGCGGCATCGGGCAGGTTGGCGACAACCCAGTCGTACGCCTCGTCAGGATCGAAGAGCGCCGGCGGCGGCTCGTGCGAGATGCGACCGGCCTCGTGGATCACGAACGCAGCAGCGATCGCGATGACGAGCCCGACCACCAGGGCGCCCACAACGATCGCCATGCGCGCAGGCTACGCGAGCGAAATCCGTCGGGCACCGGCCGTTCGCCGCTTGCACCCGACGCCGTACTCCGCGTACGATTTGCCCGAGTTCACGGGACCGCACCCGAAAACCGCCGATCGACCCTCACACCCTGGGGATGGATGATGCGCGGCTCGCTTCGGACGATCACGGGAACGCTCGGCGTCCTACTCGCGGCGCTCACACTCACGGCCTGCCCGCCGCCGACCGGTGGCGGTGGCGGTACACCGCCGCCGGGTCCCCCCGACCCGTGCGCGGCGGGTGCCCAGAGCCTGAAGAGCGCCGCCGCGTCCACAGCCCCGCCGCCCGTCATCTCCCCCGGGCAAGCTGCAAGCGCGGCGACGGCCTCGGCCGCGAAGGCAACTGTCGTCAACCTCGACGGATCGATCCCGCTCGCGATCGAAGCGCAAGTGGACGGGCGCCTGCAAGTGCACACCCAGTCGGTAGCCAACGCCGCGACCGCGGGAGCAGTCGCGGCGCAAGCGGCCACCGACAGCCAGGTCGTCGCCGTCGAGGCGGTCCAGAAGGTGCACGTCGATGCCACCGGTCCCGACCCGCTCCGACCGCAGCAATGGGCGCTGAACACACCGGGCGGCATCAGCTTCGAACAGTCGTGGACCCGCACCATCGGCTGCAACGTGACCGTCGGCGTGATCGACACCGGCGTCGACGCGACCAACCCCGACCTCGCCGGCCGCATCCTGCCCGAGAATCGGTTCCTCGACCTCGGGCTCTTCACCGGACCGGCGACCGGCGACGACAACGGCCATGGCACCCACGTGTCCGGCATCATCGCCGCTCAGACCAACAATGGCGTCGGGATCGAGGGCGCGGCCCCGGGTGTGAAGATCCTGCCCATCCAAACCTTCAACGCCGATGGCACCGGATTCACGCCCGACCTCGCCAGCGGCATCAACTCGGCGGTGGGCGCGGGCGTCCAGGTCATCAACCTCAGCAGCGGATCCGCCGTCGACAGTTCCGTGGTCGACGCCGCGATCGACAACGCCCACGCGCGGGGCATCACTGTTGTCGCGGCCGGCGGCAACTCCAACCAGGATCCGGCTCCCAACACCAACGCACCGAATTACCCGGCGGCGACGGGCAACACGATCGCCGTCGCTGCGACCCAGAACTACGGCACCGTTGCTGCGCCGGTCCAACTGGCCGCTCCCTACTCGACGCGCGGCGCGTATATCTCGGTGGCAGCGCCGGGCAGCGACATCATCTCCACGTACGGCACGGGATGGGTCACGCTGTCGGGCACGTCGATGGCGACGCCATACGTGTCGGCGGCCGTGGCGCTGATCCGCTCGGCGGCACTGCAGACGGGCCGGGCATGCGACCAGGCACAGGTGCTGTCGATTCTCCAGTCGACGGCGACCGACGACATCTTCATCGCCGGCCCCGACCAGCTCTACGGCGCGGGAATGATCAACCCCGCGCTGGCACTCACCAAAGTGCCGGGAAGCTGCTGACCCGGTAACGCGCTAGATGCCGATGCGCTGTGCGAGCAGCTCGCGGTGATAGGTGGCGTCGCCCAGGAGAATCTCGGAGCTCTTCGCGCGCTTGAAGTAGAGGTGGGCGTCATGCTCCCAGGTGAAGCCGATGCCACCGTGGATCTGGATGGTCTCGGCCGCGGCGTGGAAGTACGCGTCGGAGCAGTACGCCTTGGCGAGGCTCGCGACCACAGGGAGCTCTTCGTTGTCCTCGGCGGCTGACCACGACGCGTAGTACGCCGCCGACTTCGCCGACTCGACCTCGAGCAGCATGTCGGCGCACTTGTGCTTGATGGCTTGGAACGAGCCGATCGGCCGTCCGAACTGCACCCGCACCTTCGCGTACTCGACCGACATGTCGAGGCACTGCTGCGCGCCACCGGCCATCTCGTTGGACAGGCACACCGCGGCCTGATCGAGCGTCTTCGACAGCGCGGCCCACCCGGCCCCGGGTTCGCCCAACGGCTTCGCCGCGACACCCGAGAACTCGAGCTGGGCCTGCTTGCGGGTCTGGTCCATCGTCGCGAGCGGCGTGCGGGTGAGACCGTCGGCGTCGCCGGCGACGGTGAAGAACGAGATGCCGTCCTCGCCCCCTGTGCCCGGCTGGCGGGCCACGACGACGATCAGGTTGGCAGTGTGACCGTCGATGACGAACATCTTGGTGCCGTCGAGCGTCACCTTGTCGCCCGAGCCGGTCGCTTCCATCGTGATGCCCGACGCGTCCCACTTGCCGTTGGGCTCGGTGAACGCGAGCGTCGCGATCGTCTCGCCGGAAGCGATGCCCGGCAGCAGCTGCGATTGCTGCGCGTCGCTGCCGGCGTTCATGATCGCGTTGGCCGCGAGCGCGACCGTGGCGAAGTACGGCGCGGACAGCAGCGCGCGGCCCATCTCCTCGAGCACGATGCCGAGCTCCACGAAGCTGAACCCCTGGCCGCCGTGGGCCTCGGGAATGTGCAGGCTCTGCAGCCCCAGCTCCTGGGCCATCTGCTTCCACACGCTCTCGTCGTAGCCCTCGACGGTCTCCATGAGTCGACGCACGTCGGCAGAGGCCGACTTCGCCTCCATGAACTTGCGCACCGCGTCGCGCAGCTGGTCCTGCTCCTCCGAGAAGGCAAAGTTCATTGATTCGTTTCCCCTATCGAGGTTCGCGCGGGAGACCGAGCACCCGCTCGCCGATGATGTTGCGCTGGATCTCGCTCGCGCCCGCGTAGATCGTCTCCGAGCGGCTGAACATGAAGATGCGCTGGAGCCGGTTGAGGTCGTATTCGCCGTCGGGCTCGCCGTCGATGATCTGTGACGCCGGTCCGACCACGTGCATCGCGAGCTCACCGAAGTTGCGATGCCAGTTGCTCCAGTAGAGCTTGCCGATGCTCGACTCCGGCCCGAGCACGCCGCGCTTCACGAGGCTGGTGAGCATCCGCATGCCGTTGTACTTCATGATCTGCACGCCGATGTAGCTCTGCGTGAGCTGCTGGCGGATCGACGGGTCCTCGGTCGCGCCGTTCTTGTGCGCGACGTCGATCAGCTCGGCCAGCTCCCGCTGGAACGCGAGCTGCTGCGAGAGAAACGCAGTGCCGCGCTCGAAACCGAGTGTGGCCATCGCGACCTTCCACCCGTCGCCGACCTCGCCGAGGACGTTGTCGGCAGCTGTTCGCGCGTCGTCGAAGAACACCTCGTTGAACTCCGCGGTGCCCGTCATCTGCACGAGCGGACGCACCTCGATGCCCGGCTGGTCCATCGGCACCAACAGGTACGACAGGCCCTTGCTGCCCGTCGACTCCGGGTCGGTGCGCACGACGGCGAAACACCATTGGGCCCGGTGCGCGAGCGTCGTCCACACCTTCTGGCCGTTGATGATCCACTCGTCGCCGTCGAGCACGGCACGGGTCTGCACGTTGGAGAGGTCGCTCCCGGCGTTGGGCTC
>DASVIY010000193.1:0-3268 GCA_036386195.1 Acidimicrobiia bacterium
AGCGCGGTCGCGACCTTGCCCTGGAGGTCGGTGCGAGCAAGCAACCTCGCGCTGCGCGGCACCTCGCCGGCACGCTCCTGGATCGCGAGCGACCGCAACATCAAGCGCGGGAAGTCGACGACCCATTCCTGGCCCTGCTCCGGTGTGTACGGACACACCACGAAACACAGCTTGCACTGGTAGCACTCGTCGACGACGTGACGGTGCTCGCGATCGGTCAACGCGGGCACATCGTCTTCATGGTTCGTGTCGATGATGCGAAACAGATCCTTGAAGCTCGGGCAGAGCTTGACGCAAACGCGGCAGTCGCTACAGATCTGGAACGTGCGGTCGCGTTCGGCCCGCGCGTCGGCCGGGTCGAAATAGTTCGCGTGGAGCGGGTCATAGAGATGCGCGGTCATCACGGTGTCCCCTCGCGCTCCGGCGTCGCAGACCCGCGGCGGCCGCGGTGCCGCGACGCCGGCATCGGCCGGTCAGAAGGTCAACGACTCCAGGCCCTGCGTGAACCGACCCGCGTGACTCTTCTCGGCGCGTGCCAGCACCTCGAGCCACTCCGCGACCTCGTCGAAGCCTTCGTCACGCGCGGTGCGGGCGAACCCGGGGTACATCTCGGTGTACTCGTACGTCTCGCCCTCGACCGCAGACTTGAGGTTGTCGCTCGTCGCACCGACGGGAACGCCGGTCACCGGGTCGCCGACCTCCGACAGGAAGTCGAAGTGGCCGAATGCGTGGCCGGTCTCACCTTCCGCGACCGAGCGGAACAGCGCTGCGATGTCGGGGTAGCCCTCGACGTCTGCCTTCTGCGCGAAGTACAGGTACCGCCGGTTGGCCTGACTCTCGCCGGCGAACGCCGTCTTCAAGTTCTCATGGGTCTTGGTGCCGTTCAGTTCGGGCATGCCTTGCTCCTTGTCGGTTGTGATGGTCAACGAACAGCTGAGCTCGCGCGGGACGCGCACTCGTCGCAGCGCCCGCGGAAGTTGATCTCGACGGATTCCACAGAGAAACCGTCTCGGTGTCGTGCCGGGACGCGCAACGCGGGGAACTCGACCTCGAGATCGCGCACCTTGCCGCAGTTGGTGCAGACGAGGTGGTGATGCGGTGTCACGTTGGGGTCGACGCGCGCGCTCCCGGTGCCGACGTCGATGAGCTGGACTTCGCCCATGGTCTCGAGGTCGTGCACGGTCTGGTAGACGGTCTTCAGCGAGATCGTCGGCATCTGCTCGCGTGCGCGTTCGTACAGTGTGTCCACGCTCGGATGCGCGTCGTTGGCATGCAGCAAGCGGAAGCTGCACTGGCGCTGAGGCGTCACCCGCAGGCCTTGCGCACGAAACACGGCGGTCAGCTCCTCGACGGTTTTCATAACGATCACTTTCTATCAACAATCGTTTACCATAAGCAAGTGGTGTCCTGAGTCACAAACCGCCCTTCTCGGGCGCTATTATCACGACACTTCGCCCAGAAAGACCTGAAGTGCGAAGGACCGGGTCCGAGGGGGAGACGAGATGCGACGAGTGACCGGGATCGCAGCGGCGGCGCTGATCGGATTGCTCGCTACCGGCGCGCCGGTGGCCGGCGCGGCAGTGCCCGCTCCGCCGCCGAAGGTCGCCGTCGTGACCGCGCCCAAGGTGACGACCGGGTCGCCGTGCAACCCCCGCCGCGTCACGACCTGCGCGCTGCCGTATCCCAACAACCGTTGGACGCGCACTGATCCCACTTCCGCGACGGGTCTGCGGGTCAACGTGCCCGACAGCCTGATCCCGGCCGACGTGCTGTCGCAGTTCCCCGCGACGATGAAGCCGCTGCAAAACCTCAACTCGGCCGACGGCTTCTCGGCCGCAGGTCCGATCGTCTTCGAAGTCGCCCGGGCCGCGGCGCCGGAGAGCCTGCCAGTCGACGGCGGCAACGTCATCGCCGTCTTCGACGCAGACACGGGCGTGCGCATTCCCGTGCGCACCCGCTTCGACACAGAAGGCGAGAAGCGCGGCGCCCCCAACACCACGATCTTCGTGTGGCCGCGCTCGCGCTTTCCCTGGGGCCATCACCTGGTGGCGGCTCTTACGACCGCGCTGAAGCCGGCAAGCGGCGCACCGTTCGTGCCGTCACGAGGAATGCAAACATTGTTGCGCCAGAGTGGTCTCGGAGTGTGGACGTTCCTCGCCGGTCACGGCATCGCTCGCTCCAACGTGTTGTCGGTCACCGACTTCACGACCCGCAGCCAGGCCAACGCGACCGACCCGCTCGTCAACATGATCGCGACCACCAACCAGCAGACGCACCCGATCCGCAACGTCGCGACGCTGCCCAACTTCCTGGGCCTGGCCAACATCGACACGATCGTGACCGGCCAGATTCAGCTCACCGACTTTCGTGACGAGAACGGCGAGATCCACTACCACACCGGTGATCAGGGGCACCTCGAGTGGGTCGACTTCGTGATGACCGAGCCGACCGTCACGCCCAAAGCGGGCGCACCGGTCGCCGTGTACGGCCACGGCATCGGCATCTTCAAAGAGACGCTGATCATCGTCGCCCCCACAAATGCCGCGCACGGCGTCGCGACAATCGCTATCGACCAGCCCAACCACGGTGGCCGCGCCGCGGCTGAAGGTGGCCAGGTCTTCGACCTCACCACACCGAAGGGCCTCGGCAAGCTGTTCGGCATGGTCGTGCAGTCGAGCGTCGATCAAGCGTCCGTGCTTCGTGCCGTGCAGACGTCGCTCGCCAATCTCGACGCCGGCCCGTGGAAGCTGTTCCAGACCACGCTCGGCGACGGTCAGCGCGATCTCGACCCCACCCGCCTGTTCTACGAGGGCACGTCCCTCGGTGGCGTGCTCGGCGCCGCGACGGTTTCGCTCTCGCCCGAGCTCGACGGGGCCGCGTTGCAGGTCTCGGGCGTCGGCGTGCTACACGACATCACCGAGACGTTCTTCTGGGAGCACGGGCTCAACCAGAGCGGCGTCGGGTTCCGCGCGGTGATCCCTTCGAGCGCGACCGCGGGTCAGGACGCGTTCCTCATCGCTGCGGCGCAGCAGCTCGTCGACATCGGCGATGCGGTCAACTTCGTCGACCGCATCCCCACGCATCGCACACCGGTGCTGGTGCCGTACGCGATCGATGACGGCACCGTCGACAACCAGAGCACCGAGGCGCTCGCCGAGCTCGCGCAGCTTCCCGTGATCGGCAAGGTGCTGCGGCCGCTGCCGTTCCTGCCGAAGTCGACGACCGTGCCCGACTCGGGAATCGTGCAGATCTCGACGAGCACGATCGA
>DASVIY010000194.1:0-18609 GCA_036386195.1 Acidimicrobiia bacterium
CGTGACGCTCGACGCGGTCTTCACGCCACGAGCGCATGACCGTTACTACGAGGAGGTGCGCCCGGCGCTGCTCAGTCTCCGGCAGTGGAGCGGCGAGCTGCCGATGTACGACGCGTCCGGCGAGGTCATCCACGTGTGGCAGTCGATCGTGGCCAAGCTCACGACGGCCGGTGAGATCGAATGGCTGGCGACGATCGGGTACGACATCACCGAGCGCAGGGAACGAGAGCTGGAGCTCACCCACAGCGCCACGCACGAGCCGCTGACCGGTTTGCCGAACCGCGCACTGCTGCTCGACCACATCCGCATGGCGCTGGCCCGTTCGGCACGGGAGTCGACGGTCGTGGGGGTGCTGTGCATCGATGTCGACTACTTCAAGACGATCAACGACGCGTTCGGCCACGATGCCGGTGACATCGTGCTGATCGACGTGGCACGGCGCATCGAGTCGGCGCTGCGGCCGTCCGACACAGTCGCCCGGCTCGGTGGCGACGAGTTCGTCGTGCTGTGCGACAGTGTCGACGGCGAGCGCGAGATGCTCATGATCGCGGAGCGTGTCCGCTCTGCGATCGAGAGCCCACCCATCTCGGCCGGGTCCGCGTCGCTGGAAGTACGGATCAGCGGCGGCGTCGCGCTCAGCGGCGACGAGTATCAAGAGCCGGAGGAGCTCGTGCGCGAGGCCGACGCGGCGATGTACCGCGCCAAGGAGCACGGTCGCGGGCGTCTCGAGCTCTTCGACACCTCGATCGTGCGGGGACCCGGCAGTGCCGACGAGCTCTCGTATCAGCTGGCGGTCGGGATCGGGCAGGGCGCGATCACCGTCGACTACCAGCCGATCATCGAGCTCGCCACCGGCGCGGTGACGGGTGTCGAAGCCCTCGCGCGATGGCACCACGACGACCGTGGCGTGCTTGATGCCAGTGAGTTCATCGACATCTCCGAGCAGACCGGTGTCGTGGTGCCGCTCGGACTCCAGGTGCTGCGGGAGGCGTGGCGCCAGGCTGCCCGCTGGCGGCGGGCGGACGGACGCGACACGCGGGTGCACGTCAACCTGTCACTCCGCCAGCTCACCGACCCTTCGCTGCCGCGGGTCGTGCGGGAGCTGATCACAAGCACCGGGCTGGCTCCGGGCCAGGCGTTTGTCGAGGTGCCGAGCCGCGTCCTGCTCGAGCACCCGGAGCATGTGGAGACGCTGCGAGCGCTCAACGAAGCGGGCGCCCGGGTGGTCATCGACGGGCTGGACGCTCACGCCGTCGCACGCGGCGTGCTGCGGGAGGCGCTGAGCGACGGCCTGAAGATCGACCGTGCGCTCGTCGCCGCGCTCGGCGAGCGGAGGGGGCGCGCCGCGGTTGCCGCGGTGATCGCGCTGGCGCACTCGCAGGGAGTGCCGGCCATCGCGACCGGTGTGGAGACGACGCGCCAACTGGTCGAGCTTCGCGCGCTCGACTGCGACGCGGCGCAGGGTTACTTCTTCGCCCGGCCGCGCCAGGCCGATGCCATCGAGCCCCTGCTCGGGCGCCGGTTCGTGGGCTGAGGGGCCGAGAACGGCGAGCCGCGGAGACGCGGAAAGGCCCCGAGTAGTCTCGGCTGCATCGCAGCTCCGATCTCCTCGGGGCCTTCCTCTGCTCGGTACCGCACGCCGGTGGCGCATCCCTTTCGGATACTCCATCGATGTGGCCTTCACCCCGGCAAACCGGACTTCGGACTGGGCACCGAACCGACACCTTACCCCGCAGGGGCGGTGCCGCCGGCTGATTTGGAACTCGTGTTCCGGTCGCAACACACCGGTTGCCCGTGGGTGCTTCCCGGTACCGCGTCGGCGTCAGGCCGGCTCTCAAAACCTAAATCGCGTTGCGCCGCTCGTCAAGAGGTGGTGTGGGCGACGATATGGTGCGCGCGTGGAGGTGTCGCGGCTTCGCTTCGAGAGTCTCGTCGCCGATGCGCTCGATTCCATCCCGCCGGAGCTTGCCGCGCAGATGGACAACGTCGCGGTCGTCGTCGAGGACTGGCCGACCGCAGAGCAGCTCGGCGGCCGGCCGGGCACGCTGCTCGGCTTGTACGAGGGCGTGATGCTCACGCATCGCACGTCGGGCAACTACGCGGGTGTGTTGCCCGATCGCATCACGATCTTCCGCGGCCCGTTGATGGAGCGGGCGAGCAACGAGACTGAGCTCGCGCGCAAGATTCGGACGACGGTCGTGCACGAGGTCGGTCATCACTTCGGCTTGAGCGACGCACGCCTGCACGAGCTCGGGTGGGCATGATCGGCCGGCGTCCTACGATTCTGTGATGGCGCGATTCGTCGTCTTCACGTTGGGTGTCGACCAGCCCGGCATCGTCGCCGCGGTGACCGGAGCGCTGTTCGAGCAGGGTTGCAATCTGGCCGACTGCTCCATGACGATCCTTGCCGGCCACTTCGCGATGGCGCTCGTCGTCGATTCACCGAGCGGCGCGACGGCCGTCGAGACCGCGCTGGAAGAGCCGGCACGCACGCTTGATCTCGGCACGGCGGTTCGCCGGATCGACGATCGCGCGATCGACATGGTCGGAGATCCGTACGTGCTGTCGGTCTACGGCGCCGATCACCCGGGCATGGTTGCCCACATCACGCGCCTCCTTGCCGACAACGGCGTCAACGTCACCGATCTCGAGACTCGCGTGATCGGCGCGCCGCAGGAACCGGTGTACGCCATGTTGTTCGAGGTCATGCTGCCCGCAGGTCTCGATGCGGCCAAGCTCCGAGCCGATCTCGCTGCGGTGGGCGCCGAGGTCGGTGTCGACACCACGCTGCACGCGGCTGATGCCGACGTGCTCTGACGCTCGCTCCGCACGCGATGCCCGTCCGCCCGGTCCTTCGGTTGCCGCAACCGGTGCTGAAGAATGTGGCGCGGCCGGTCGGGCGCGTCGCCGACGGTGAGCTCGCGCTTGCCGCGGATCTCGTCGACACGATGCGCGCCTCGCCCGCATGTGTCGGGCTCGCTGCCAACCAGATCGGCGACGAGCGGCGCGCGTTCTGCGTCGACGTCACCCGTCACCGCAAAGCCGAGTCGTGCCACGGTCTGCTCGTGTTGTTCGACCCGGTTCTCGTCGAGGCGCGCGCGCCGGCGACCGCGCGGGAAGGCTGCCTGAGCGTGCCCGGCCTCACCGGCAACGTCGCGCGCGCCACCGAAGTCGTGATGCAGGGGCTCACGACCCAAGGCGAGTCACTGCAGATCGAAGCGGACGCGTTCGAGGCCCGCGCCCTGCTCCACGAGCTCGACCACCTCGACGGATTGTTGTTCCTCGATCGGATCGACTCGTTCGCCTCCGACGTGTTCAAGCGGCAGCGCTATCGGTGAAACGCGCCCCGCGCCGCGCGAATACGCTGTCGGCATGCCCTACCCCAAGCATCTGATCAACGAGAACGAGAACCTCATCCTCGACCTGCGCCCGCACTGGTGGTTCTTCGCGCGGCACATCCTCGGCGGCGTGTTGCTCGCGGTAGCCGGGATCTTCATCGTGGGCCTCTCCGGCACGATGGCGAAGGTCACCGGCTTCGGCTGGGCGATCTTGCTCGTGGTATGGGCGTGCTGGCTCGGTATCAAGTTCCTCGACTGGCAGTTCACGCACTTCGTGGTCACCGACCACCGCGTCATCTTCCGCACCGGTGTGCTCGCGAAGCACGGCGTCGAGATCCCGTTGGAGCGCATCAACAACATCAACTTCCACCAGCGCATCATCGACCGCTTCATCGGCGCAGGCGACCTCGACATCGAGTCGGCGGGCAAGCAGGGCCAGTCGCACTTCGACTTCGTACGTCATCCCGACGCCGTGCAACAGGAGATCTACCGCCAGATGGAGGCCAACGCGAGGAAGCAGGCCGGGTGGGCCGCGCCGCAAGTCGTTGCAGCCGCGCCACAAAGCGCTCCGCCGGCGGACGCGCCACCGGCCGCGCCACCGGCACCGGCGGTCGCGGACCAGCTCAAGCAACTGGCGGAGCTGCGCGACCAGGGAGTCATCACGCCCGCGGAGTTCGACGCAAAGAAGGCCGAGCTTCTCCAACGGATGTGAACGAGCCGCGCGGGCTGCGGGTTGCCTCGCTCGTCCCTTCGGCGACCGAGACGCTGCTCGCGTTGGGGCTGAAGCCGATCGCGTGCACGCGGTTCTGTGAGCAGCCCGGCATCGCAACCGTCGGCGGCACCAAGGATCCGCACGTCGACGAGATCGTCGCGCTCGCCCCTGATCTCGTCGTCGTCAACGACGAGGAAAACCGAGTCGAGGATGCCGCGCGACTCGAGGAAGCGGGCTTCGCCATCCACTCGATGTCGCCCCGGTCGGTCGCGGCGGTCGGTCCGGCCGTTTCTGCGCTCGCGCGGCGCGTCGGTGCTGCGGTGCCTGACCCGTTCGGCGAGCCGGCCTGGGCCGCGTGGCTGCAGACGAGCGCGCACCGAGGACCACGTCGGCGCGCCGCAACGCTCATCTGGCGACGGCCGTGGATGACGATGGCGGCTGAGACATACGGCGCGTCACTGCTCGGGCTCGTCGGCTTCGACAACGTCGTGCCCGACGATGCTGCCAACCGCTATCCCGAGCTGACGCTCGACCAGGTCGCCGCGTTCGATCCCGAGGTCGTGGTGCTGCCGGACGAGCCGTACCCGTTCGCGGAGCGGCACGTCGACGAGATCGCAGCCGCGGTGCCGCAGGCCGACGTCGCGTTGGTGGACGGCAAGGATCTGTTCTGGTGGGGGATCCGCACTCCCGGCGCCCGGGCGCGCCTCGCCGCGCAATTCGAGTAGCAGTGCGGGGCCGTCGCTCACCCGATCCGGGAGTAGCTCAGCTGGAGATCACCTGCCGGTAGCGCCGCAGCGCGATGACGGACCAGACGAGCTCGACGACACCGAATGGCCACGCTCCGGACAGGAAGCCGTAGATGCTCGACAGAACGCAACCCATCGCGAAGGCGAGCACGAACCCCTGGGCGCGGCTCTCCAACGCGTACATCAGCATCATGAACGTGAGTGCGCAGACCCCGTAGATGGTGACGGCCATGCCATCAGTCAACCAGTTCCCCCAGGAGTTTCAGCCGTTTCGCCTGACGGTTGCGCCTTCATCCTCGACGCCTAACCTTTGCTCGTGGCATCCATCCGCACCCGGCCGCTCGTCTCTGCTGCCGCGGGTATTGCCGGTGTCGCCGGCGCCCACGTGATCGCGTATGCGATCGCGTACCGTGACCCCGCCCAGCGTGCGTACGTGCTCCAGCAAACGGGGCACGGCTATTGGCCGCTTGCCATGGGCGTGGCGTGTCTCGCGGCGCTGATCACGCTGGCCGCCGCGATCCGCCGGGGCACCGACATCGGAGCTCGGCGGCGTGCCCCGATCGGCACCGCAGGCTCGGTTGCACAGATGGGCCGGCTCGCGCTGTGGCAGATGGCGTTGTTCGGTGCGATGGAGAGCGCCGAGCGGCTTTCGGTGGGGATCTCGCCGATGACGCTGTTGCACACCCACAATTTCGCGATCGGCCTGACGTTCCAGCTGATCCTCGCCGCCGCCATCGTGATCGGGCTGCGAGTCGTCGAACGCGTGACGGCGCGCGTGACGCGCGCGCTGAGCCACACGCCGCTGCGCTCCCGACCCGTCCATCCGAGCTCGTGGATCGATGTCACGCTCGTGTGTCTCGCGAGCACCTGGCCCGACCGTCCGCGCGGTCCGCCACTTCTCGCTGTCGCCTGACCCTCCGTCCGCAGGACGGGTTCGTTCCTCCCGACAGCGAGAGACATCGCCTCATGCGCATCCGACGCGTTCTTGCCGCGGCGGCTCTCGCGTGCGTGTTCGTCGTCGCATTCGCGCCGGCGGCGTCGGCGCACGCGGTGCTGCTGCGAACCGATCCGGCCCCGCAGAGCACGGTCGCGCGCCCGCCCAAAGAGGTGCAGCTCTTCTTCTCCGAATCCGTGGAGGTGAGCTTCGGCGCGATCCGTGTCTTCGATGTCAACGGCAAGCGCGCCGACAACGGGTCGGTCCGTCATTCGGGTCACGGCAGCGAAGTCGTCGTCTCGACACCCCATCTCCACAAGGGCACCTACACGGTGACGTGGCGTGTCGTCTCGGCCGACGGCCACCCCGTGCACGGTGGGTTCGAGTTCTACGTCGGTGCGCCGTCGTCGATCTCGCCCGTCGCGATCTTGGGCGACACCGGCGCGGGCCGCGTCGTGGGTTGGGGATTCGGCGTCGTGCGGTTCCTGGCCTTCACCGCCCTGTTTCTGATCGTGGGCGGGGTCGTGTTCCGTCGCTGGGTGTGGACGCCGGCGCTCTCCGCCGCGCACCTCCGCGACTCCGAGGCCGGCAGTCGTTTCCGGCGGTGGTTCGGCCGGATACTCGTGGCGAGCTGGGTCGTGCTCCTCGTCGCGGGCGCCGCCGCCATCGTGTTCGAAGGCGCGAGTGTCTCCGGCTTTTCGTTGCTCTCCGCTGCGAACTCCACGGTGATCCGTTCCGTGCTGCATACCGCGTACGGCCATTTCGCATCGTGGCAACTCGGGCTCACGGTGTTGTTGGCGCTGCCGGTCTTCGCGCTCGTGCGCCGTCGCCGCCTGTTCGGTGTGTCCCCGGACGCGTGGATCGCCACCGCGATCGTGGTCGGCGCCGGGATCTCGCTCACGATCGGGCTCAACGGTCACGCGCGGACCGGCCCACGTCCATTTCTGGACGTGACGTCGATCGCGCTGCACCTGCTGATGGTCGCGGTGTGGGTCGGCGGTCTCGCGTTCTTTGTGATCGGCTTGCTCGCGGCTCGAACGCTCGGCCCGGCAGACCGGCCGCGCGTGCTGCGCGAGACCCTTCGGAGGTTCTCGACGATCGCCGCGGCGGCGCTCGCGCTGGTGATCGAGACCGGCGTGATCAATACGTGGGCCAACCTCGCCCAACCGGGCGAGTTGTGGCGCACGACATACGGCCGCGTCGTGCTGGCGAAGGTGGTGCTGCTCGGGTTGGCGCTCGTGCTTGCGGCGCGGCACCGATGGGTCGTGCCCACGCGACTGGGTGCGACCGATCGGGCCGCGGGCGCCGAGCGATCCTTCGGCCGCACCAGTCGCGTCGAGCTCGTCGTGCTCGTCGGCGCGGTCGCGTGTGCCGCCGCGCTCGTCGCGCTCGTACCGGGTCGCTCACTCGCCGAAGCCGCGAAAGGACCGGTCAACAAGGAGCAGCACGCGGCCGGTTACACGGTCCAGATGTTTCTCGATCCGTCGTTCGTCGGCGCCAACCAGGTGCACGTGACGTTCGTGAACGGCAAGGGTCTCGCCGCGTCCGAGATCGTCAACACGACGGTTTCTCTGCGCGGCCCGCGCAAGTCCGCGTCGAGCGTCGCGATGCGCCTCATCTCGCCCGGCCACTTCGTTGGCGATGCCAAGTTCCCGGTTGCCGGTCGGTACCAGGTCTCGGTCAAGGCAAGACCGCGCATCGTCACGACCTTCCGTTTCAATCTTCGGGCCTGACGCCCGACAGACGAAAGGAGCCCCACATGCGAATCAGAACGAAGGTCGGAGCGGTTGTCGCCCTCGCCGCGGTCGTGACCGTGCTGCTCGCCGTGCCGGCGTCGGCACACGAACAGATCGACCCGACCAGCTTTCCGGTCGGCAAGCCCACGTTCTTCACGCTGCGCACGGCCAATGAGGAGAAATCCGACCTCACCAAGATCGTGCTCACCGCGCCGAAGCAGTTGCCGTTCGGCGCGACGACGCAGGAGCCTGCCGGATGGACGGTGGACGCCACCGACTCGGTGATCACGTGGACGGGTGGTGCGGTGAAGCCCGACGCCTTCGATCAGTGGGGCTTCGAGATCGAAAGCGCCGATCAGCCCGGCACCTACACCTACAACATCGCGTTGAGCTTCGCCGACGGGAAGACCAACAATGTCAAGGTGCCGGTCACCGCAGTCGCGGCGGGAACCGCCGCGGCGGCGAAGTCGTCGAGCGCGGGCGCGACGTCGTCCTCGGTCGACGCGGCAAAGAGTCGCGCCAACGCCGCCCTTGCCATCGGCATCGTCGCGATCGTGCTCGCGCTCGTGGCCACCGTGCTCGTCGCGACGCGGCGCCGGAAGAACGCTCCGGGGGCGGCTTCGGCGAGCGCCGACGCGCCGCAGGACTGGTAAAGGGCGGGGATAGGGTCGGCGGCACTGTCGCCGACTGACGTTTGCGAACGGAGGGACGCGCGTGCGGATGAACCATCGGGTGTGGTCGGCGCTGCCGGCATTGGTGTGCGCGGCCGCGCTCGCAGCGGGCTGCTCATCGGGGTCGAGCTCATCCGGTACGCGGCCGACGACCACAGCGCGTTTGGCCATCGTCCAGCCCACTGCCAACGAGGTGACCGGACCCAACGAGACCCTGAAGTTCGATCTGATCGGTGCGCGGGTCGTGCCGTCGACCAAGGTGAGCGGAACGCTCCACGGCAACCAGGGCCACATTCACGTGTCCATCGACGGGAAGCTCGTATCGATGGCGTACGGCACGACACAAGACCTTCGCGGCCTCAAGCCGGGAAAGCATCTGCTGCAAGCCGAGTTCGTCGCCACCGACCACCGCCCGTTCAAGAATCGCGTGATCACCGCTGTGCTCTTCACGGTCCAGTGATGAGTCAACCCGCAGTGATGGATCGAGCCGGGGTGATCGACAACAGCACCACGCAGCCCGACGCGCTCCTGCTGGTCATCGCGGCCGGCTGCGCGCTGCTCGCGGCCCGGCCGTTGTTCGGGCGCTGGGCGTCCGACCCGACCGCGCAGCTCGTCGTGCTCTTCGTCGCGCTGCTCCTCGTGGGCGCGATGTGGCCCGTCGCTGCACCGCGTGTCGCGCTGGCCCGCCGGCGCGTCCTCGTGCCGCTCGCCGTCGGGATCGTCGCGTTCGCGCTCGGGCGTGTGCTCGGTGGCGGGCACGCGCCCGCCGCGATCGCGTCTCGAGTGCTCGCGTTGAACACGCTCGCAGCCGTCGCCGAGGAGGCGTTCTTCCGGCGACTCGTCTACGCGCGGCTGCTGGTGGGCGGGGAGATCGCCGCGATCGTCGGGTCGGCGGTGTTGTTCGCCGCGGTGCACGTGAGTGTGTACGGCCTGTGGGTGCTGCCGATCGACCTGGCCGCCGGCCTGCTGTTGGGCTGGCAGCGCCATGCCAGCGGTTCCTGGGTGGCGCCCGCCGCGACCCACGTGTTCGCCAACATCCTGGTGGTGATCTGAATGTCACGTTTGTTTCGTCGCGCCATCGTCCTCACGATCATGCTGGGCGCGTTCGTGGGTCTCTGCGTGAGCTGCAACTCGAGTGCGTCCGACGACGCGATCAGCATCGGCATGCTCTACCCGACGAGCGGGAGCCAGGGTGTGCCCGGTCGCCAGGAGATGCGCGGTGCGCAGCTCGCGATGGAATGGGTGAACGCGCACGGCGGCGTGCACGGCCGGCCGATACGGCTCGTCTCCGCACCCGCCGACCGCGCCGAGGCGGTCCCGTCCGCGATGGACGCGCTGCATCATGACGGGATTGCGGTCGCGGTCGGCAGCCACGGCAGCGCCATCTCTGCTGCTGCTGCGAAAGCCGCGACCCGCGACGGGATGCTGTTCTGGGAGACGGGAGCGGTCGGCGAGACCACCGCGCCCGGTATCGCCAACGGCCGCAACTTCTTCCGTGCCGCGCCGATGGGCGCGAACCTCGGCCGCGCCGCGGTCACGTTCATCCGTGACGAGGTCACGCCCCGGCTCGGCCCGCACGGTCCGCTTCGCTACGGCGTCGCCTACATCGACGACGTGTATGGCCGCGCCGTGGGCGCGGGTGCCGTCGAGGAGATCAACCGCAGCGGCCAGGCCTTCGCCGGCGCGTTCCCGTATCCGGCCGACACCACCGACTACGCCGCGCTGGCGGCGCGCATCGCTGCGGCACACCCCGACGTCCTGTTCGTCTCGGCGTACGTCAACGACGGCGTCGCGTTGCGCAAGGCGTTCGTCGCCGCGCACGTACCGTTCGTCGCGTCGATCGGCACGAGCAGCTCCTACTGCATGCCCGAGTTCGGCAAGCGCCTCGGCATCGATGCGGTCGGCTTGTTCGCGTCCGACAAGCCCGACGCGAACGTGCTGCGCCCCGCCGCGCTCCAACCGGCCGCCCGGCGCATGTTCACGTGGGCCAACGACCGGTATCGCGCCCGTTACGGCGCCTCGATGAGCGCACCCGCGCTGTCCGGATTCTCCAACGCGTACGCCCTCTTTGGCCGCGTGCTGCCGAGGGCACGCGCCATCACTCCGGCGTCGGTCGGTGCCGCGGCCGTGGCAACGAAGCTGCCGTTGGGCGCGCTGCCGAACGGCGGGGGACTCGACCTCGCGCCCGCGGGTGCACCCGACGCGGGCGAGAACCGCAACGCGATCAGCGTCATCGAGGAATGGGTCGCGCCCAACAAGATGGCCGTGGTGTGGCCGCCTGCGTTCGCGACGCACTCGATCGATCCGGTCACGCCCGCGCGATGAGCACGGCAGTGCCGAGTCGCACGCGCAAGGCGGGCGTCGGGATCGCAGTCGTCTACGTCGTGGTCTGTGTCGCGACGATCGCGCTGACCGGCCATCACGTGCGGCCGCTCTTCGACGGCATCGGGCCGGCGGCGCCGTACCAGTGGGTCAAGCCGCCCCCCGACTTCGCCGCCGGCAACACAAAGCCGAAACCGGCATCGGTGGACGTCGCGCTCAAGCCGGACGGGTCCGCTGCCGCGGTGGTCAACACCCCCGACGCGCAAGCGCTGCTCAACCTGCCGCAAGGCGCGGTCGCCGCGCATGGTGCCGACACGAAGGTCACGGTCACGATCGTGCCCCTCGATCCGGCGACGCTCGCTCCGCCGGCCAGTCCCCTCAACGCCGACGGCAACGCCTACCGGATCACGCTGAAGTACGGGCCGTCGGGCGTGGTCGTGGGTGCGCTCGCCAAGCCCGGCAACATCGTGCTCACTGTTCCGCAGCCGGCGCGATCGGTGTTGTCATCCGCGGACGGGCGCGCCTGGCAGGAGCTCGCCAGCCAGTCGATCGGGGGCACGGGGAGCGTCGGTGCGGCGTTCAACGGCGGTGGCTACTTCCTCGCTGGCGCACACGGCACCGTGACCGGCGCGTCGTCGAAGTCGTCGTCGACCGGCAGGACGCTGGTGATCGCCGGCGTTGTCGTCGTGCTCGCGCTGGCACTGCCGTTCCTCGTGACGTGGCTACGCCGCCGCCGGCGCCCGGGCCGCCGACGAGTGCGCCGCCGCTGACCCACCTGCGCGTTCTTGCGTCGCAAACCGCCATGTCATGATGATTTGCGACGCAAGAATGAAAAGTCTCGGGGTTAGTCGACGATCGTGAGACCTGGCGCATACGTCTCGCCGGTAGCGGCGCAGTGGAGATGGGCGGTGTTCTCCTGCTCGCCCAGCACCGGGTCGATCCAGCACAGCACCAGCGTGCGCGCCTGACCGGCTTCGAGGTGCACCGGCACTTCGCCGACGGGTGCCGCCGACTCACCGGGCGCATCGAACTGGATCGAGCCGTGCTCCACAAGGTCGCCGCGCGTGTGGGGCACCGCGATCGGCTCACCGTCTGCGGGCATCGCGGTGCCGAGCTGCGCGCCGAGTGGATCGGGCGCGATCACCGCGGACGTCGCGCTGTGCACCGTCCAACTCATCGTGCCGTTCGCCGGCGCGACGCGGTCGTTGACGACGATGATCGGGACGGCGACGGTGCCCGGCTCGACGACGGAATGTCTCGCGAGCGCGATCGCGAGCAGTGGACGGCTCGCGTCGCGGTAGGCGCCGTAGGTGGCCTTGGGAACGCGGTCGATGTCGACGAGCCCCCCGCCCGCGTAGCCCCACCAATCCGACCAGAAGTGCCAGCGGTACCCCATGTACGGCGCGCCGCGATGGGCGCGGAACCATTCGGTCTGCCACTTCGCGAGCGCCGCGCCGTAGGCCTCGGTGGCAGCGCGCCACTCGTCGAGCGACTCGAAGCGCGAGGGGTGTCCCGCGAACGCGCACGTCGACCCGATGAACGACAGGCGGCTCACCCATTCACGCATCTGCGCGACCGAGGGCGGCCAGCCGGTGGCGCCCAACTTCTCGGCTTGGGGGCCGATGGTCCAGAACCCGTACTCGGAGACGAACCATGCCGGTTGGTTGCCGACGTTGTAGAGCGTGCCGCCACTGAGCGACCCGTCGTACGCGTGCACGTCGTCGCCGATGCCCGACGCCTGATGAATGTGTCGGCTGGTCTCGACGGATCGCAACGCGCGCTCCAGCGCGGCGTCGAGGTTGGCTTCGCTCAGGTCGGTCTCGGGACCGTCGTCGGCCGGCACGCCCGTCATGTGGCTGAACATGCGCGCCGGTTCGTTGTGACACGCGTAGTACACCACGCTGGGGTGTTGATGGAGCAGGTACGCCATCTCGACGATCTGCCGGCATGCGGTGTCGATGAAACCCGGATTGCTATCAGTGCCGGAGTCGTAGAACCACTGCAGCGGGAAGTCCTGAAACACGAGCATGCCCGCGTCATCGGCCGCGGCGTAGCAGTGCGGCGACTGCACGTGCGCGTGGATCCCGATCGAGTTGCCGTGCGCGTCGCCGAGCATGCGCAGATCGCGGTCGTAGAAGCTCCGTCCGACTTCGGCGAAGTGCTGCCACGGGATGTAGTTGACGGCCTTGATGAACACCGGCCTTGCGTTCAGCGCGAGGTGTTGCGCGTGGCCGCGGTGGTCGCTCGCGACGTGCGCCGTTCGCCGCCCGAAACGAATCGTGCGCCGGTCGAGCGCCCGGCCCGCGCTCGAGACCACCACCGTCACGTCGTGGACAATGGGTGCTCCGCGCTCCGAATGGACGGGCTCCCACAAAGCCAACGTCGCGAGATCAGTCAACGCATCGACGCGCGACGCGCCCGGAGGCAGCACCGCGGTGACTCGCCCCCGCAGCCCGCCGATGTCGACGTCGACCGCAACATCACGCGGCTCGGTCGCATGGTTGGTCATGACGACCGCGACCTGCGCGCTCCCGGCGTCGCCGACCGGCGTCACGAAGCAGCCGTCGATCGAGACGTCGCCGCTGCATTCGAGGGTCACCGGCTCGACGATGCCGCCCGTCGTCATCGACTGGCCGAGCTCGGGTGTCCAGACCCAGGGATCCTCGCCCTCCGCGAGTGGTGTGAGCATGCGGCCGGGGAGTCCGCCCGGACGGCTGTCGTGGTAGTTGAGCGTCCCCTTGATCACGCGCTTGCGATGAAAGAAGAAGAACTGCTCGGGATCGAGGTCTTCGAGCGGATCCTGCACCGCGACGACGACCTGGTTGCTGCGCCGCAAGCGGTCGGTGACGTCGAATCCGAACGGCGCGAAGCAGCCTTCGTGATGGCCGAGGTGCTCGCCGTTCAGCCAGACGTCGGCGAGGTAGTCGACCGCACCGAAGCGCAGCCGCACGCGACGCAACGCGTGCTCGTCGTCGGAGCGCGGGTCGGCGAACGTGCGCCGGTACCACACGGGCGCGAATTGCCGCGAGAGCTCGCCGTCGAAGCCGAAGTTCTCTGGCACCACGACCTTGCGCCAGGTCGCGCCGGCCGGTGGCTGCTCACCGGCCCGCCGCCCGGGCGCAGGAAACGACGGGTCGCCGTCGACGTCGGCCCACCGTTCCCACCGACCACCGAGGTCGATCGAGATGTGTCCGCCAGCCGGCACCGTCGCGGACGGCGGGCCCGCGGCCACGCTCCACTCCACCGGCCGCGCGTCCACCAATGCCGCGAACTCCGAGTGCGCGCTGACCGGCGCGGCACCGGGCCGCAACGCGTCTGCCGGCCGCAAGTCGAGCGTCATGTGTCGGAGCGCGCACCGAGTGGCCCCGCGCGGCCGACTGCCCGGACGACGAACGCATCGGCGTCGATACCGGTTTCGGCGCGGTAGCCGGCGACGGTCTTGGCCGCGACGTCGTCGGCGTGATTTCGCTGGACGAACGCGACGACACAGCCGCCGAAGCCGGCGCCGGTGAGCCGGGCACCGATCGCGCCGTTCGCCACGAGGGCCTCGACGAGGAAATCAAGCTCCGGTGTCGACACGCCGAAGTCGTCACGCAAGCTTGCATGACTGGCGAGCAACAGCGGTCCGAGCCTCCCGGTGTCGCCGGCGCGCAACGCGCCGGCGAACTCGAGGACGCGGGCGTTCTCCGTGACGACATGCCGTGCGCGCGGATCGTCGGCAACCTGCTCGAGCGTCGCATCCCGCAGGGACGCGACGCCGAGTCGCGCCGCCGCCGCCTCGCATTCCGCGCGCCGTGACGCGTACTCGCTGTGCGCGAGCACTCGTGGAAGTCCGGAGTGGACGACAAGGATGGCGTATGCGGTCGGCATCGGGATCGGCTCGATCGCGAGCGATCGGCAATCGATCAGGAGCGCGTGGCCGCGCTCACCGAACAGCGACGCGAGCTGGTCCATGAGCCCACCGGGCACGCCCGTCGCGCGTACCTCGGCGTCGAGCGCGATGCGAGCAAGCTCGCGGCGATCGAGCACGAAGCCGGCGGCGTCGCCCAACGCGAGCGTGAGCGCGACCGCCAGCGCGCTGCTCGACGACAGACCCGAGCCCGCGGGCACGGTGGACGAGATCACGAGGTCCGCCCCCGGGATGCTGCCACCGCGATCGGCGAGCGCAGCGACGACGCCCGCGGCGAACCGGCCCCAGGAGGGCTCGACCGACGCGGCGCTGACACGGCCGCTCGAGGAGATGTCGACGAGCCCGTCGAATTGCTGCGAACGCATCGTGAGGTGGCCGCTCGTCGTCGCCCGCCACCCGACGACGCATTCCCTGTCGATCGCCGCGGGCAACACGAAGCCTTCGTTGTAGTCGGTGTGGTCACCGATCAGATTCACGCGACCGGGCGCCGCGACGAGCGCAACGGGCCCGTCATCGGAGAAGCCGGCGCGCACTTGCGCCGCTATGTCATCGAGGGGCGTCATCAGGGCTGGAGCCTAGATGTGGTGCCGAAGAGATCGATTCGGCTGCACGACTCGCATGGCATCGTTTCGGGGCTGATGTCAACGACGGGTCCTGGATAGTGGATACTGGACGGGCATGAGTCGACTCCGAACGTCCTGGGACATCGCCAAGCGCTCGTGGGCCGTGCTGAAGGCCGAGCGATCGCTGGCGTGGTTCCCGGTGCTGTCGTTCCTCGGCAACGCGGCGGTGGCGGGGGTCTTCGGCCTGCTCATCTACGGCGTGAGCGGCCACGGTGACTCCGGTTCGGGAAGCGGCAGCGGCTTCAGCCTCGGTGCGATGAGCTACGTGTTCATCGCATGCTGGTACGTGGCCGCTGCGTTCGTGACGACGTACTTCATGGCCGCGCTCGTTGCCGGCGCCGATACGGCGCTCCAAGGAAACGACGCGACGGTTTCGGGTGCGATGCAGGTCGCGAACTCGCGTCTGCACCGGATCCTGCCGTGGGCACTCGTCACCGCGACGGTGTCGATCCTCCTCCGGGCACTGGCGAGCACCGGTCGTCTGGGCGAGATCGTCGCGAGCCTGCTCGCTCGTGGGTGGGACGTGTTCACGTTCCTGGTCGTTCCGATCCTTGTCGTCGAGGATGTCGGTCCCGGCGACGCGTTCAAACGCTCGAAGCAGCTGTTCGGCAAGACGTGGGGCGAAAACATCGCCGGGCAGTTCGGCCTCAGCGTGGTCGCTTTTCTCGCGTTTCTCCCCGCCCTCCTCGTGATCGGGCTCGGCGTCGCGAGCGGCACCATGCTGCTTGCCGTGCCCGCAATCGCCGTCGGCGTTGCATGGTTGCTCGTCGTGGCCGCCGTCGTCTCCGCACTGAGCGGCATCTACCGCACCGCGCTCTACCGCTACGCGACGACGGGCGCGGTTCCGCCGGCATTCGAAGGCGCCGACTTCCAGGGCGCGTTCAAGGCCAAGAAGTCGAACGGCGGGTTCGGCGGCTTCAGCGGGTTCTCGCGCAACTGAGCCCTAAAGTGGGCGCCCGATGCTGAACATCGAGCAGTGGCCGAAGTTGCGTGAACCCGTGCTCGTGGTCGCGCTCTCGGGATGGGTCGACGCCGGATTGGCCGGAGTGGGCGCGGCCGCGGTGCTCGCCGAACAGCTGCAGTCCGCGCAGCGGTTCGGACGGGTCGACGTCGCGGACCTGCTCGACTTGCAACAGACCCGTCCGACGGTGCATCTGGTCGACGGCACGACGCGAGAGATCGTGTGGCCGGTCATCGACCTCGTTGCCGGGCGGGCGGGGTGCGATGTCGTGCTGGTGATCGGTCCGGAGCCGTCGCTGCACTGGCGGGCGTTCACCGCCGAGCTCGTGACCCTGGCGCAGCGACTCGATGTGCGCATGGCGGCGACGCTCGGGGGGATGCCGGCGGTGGTCTCGCATCGTCGGCCCGCGCCGGTGCTGGCGACCGCGACCAGCCGAGCGCTCGCGCAGGAGGTGGGCGCGCTGCGCTTCGACTATCTCGGTCCGACCGGGGCGCAGAGCGTGCTGCAAGTCGCGCTGGGCGAGGCCGACATTCCCGCGGTCGGCCTGTGGGCGCAGGTGCCGCACTACGTGGCGGGCAACCGCAGCTCGCCCGCGATCCGGGCGCTGCTCGAGCGGCTGCGCGAGGTCGCAGGCGTGCAGACGGACTTGCGGGCGATGGATACCGAGGTCGACGAGTACCTCGAGCGTGTCGAGGGCGGGCTGGCCGAGCGTCCCGACGTGGCGGAGATCATCCGCACGATCGAGACCGACCAACACGACCTCCCGACCGGCGACGAGCTCGTGTCGGAGATCGAGCGGTTCCTGCGCGACGAGCCCGGCTGACGGTCGAGCGCGGCCGCGGCCACAGTCGTCCTACCGGCGGGCACGTCCCGTGCTGTCGTTCGCACGTTTTTGCGGTAGCTGCACCCGCGCGACGATCTCGGCGCTCTTCGCGACGATCTCGATCGTGCCCCCGAGCGAGCTGGCGAGCACCCGCGCGAGTGGCAGCCCCACGAGCTCGTCCTCGTCGGTGAGTGCCGTGGACTCGTGTTCGGACCAGGCGACGTCGAGGTGAAACACCTGCTCGGCGAGTGAGGCCGTGACGGTCACGGGCTGGTCGTCGCTCCGACGCGCCGCGCCCGCGACCAGGTTTGCGACGATCTGGCTTACACGGTCGTGATGCGTCGTGATGACGAAATCGGCCGGCAGCTCGAAGTGAAGTCGCGAGGGGTCGAGATAGTCGCGCACCTCTTCGTTCACGAGACGCACGAGCTCCCGGCCGCTGAGTGCTCGCTGGTATGCACCGGTGGCCGCGCTCTCGTCGAGCAGTGCCGCGTCGATGAGCTGCTCGACCACGTCGTGCAGGTCCTGGGCGAGGCTGCGGGCCCGCCGGATCAGCGGCGTCGCGGACACACTTGCGCCGGGCGTGCTCAGCCGCTGCAGCGTCAGGCGTTGCAGCGATCGGATCACGGCCGACAGGGGTTGTCGCAGCTCGGCGACGAGCGCGTTGTACCCGGCTCCGCTCGACCCGGTGGGTGGGTGCGCGGTCCTGTCGGTTTCCTCATACGTGGCGGTCACGGCGGCTCCCGGCTCGTCGGCACAGGGCCGAAGCTTCAATATCGGCACGACTTCGGCCGAGGTTGAGCCCCGGGCAGGCGCTGGCCGACCCCGAGACGCTAGAAACCTGCGGGATCATCGCAGCCGAGGAGCATGCCCATGAGCGTCGTCCGCATCAACGCCATCACTGTGGCCCCCGACCGGGCACCCGAGCTCGAGCGTCGTTTCGCGGGCCGGGCCGGCGAGGTCGCAAAATCACCCGGTTTCGAGGCGTTCGAGCTGCTGCGCCCGTCCGACGACCGCGACGTGTACCTCGTCTATACGCGATGGCGGTCACAGGACGATTTCGACGCCTGGGTCAACAGTGCCGCGTTCCAACACGGGCATCGCGCGCACACCACGGAGGGGCCGGTCAGCGACCAGAGCGACCTGTGGTCGTTCGACGTGGTGCAACACGAAGATGCGCCGGCTGCCGACGCATCGAGTTGAGGAGCCCCGCATCAACGCGCTGCTCGACTTCCACAAGACGTGGGGCTACATCGCGATCGTCGCGAACGGGATCGCCGGTGTGATCGCGTTGATGGCATGGCGCGTGCCGCGTCTCCGAGGACGGTGGGTGTGGGGCGTCACGATCGCGGCCGAGGCGGCCATGATGTTGCAAGTGCTGATCGGCGTCATCCTCGTGTCGAACAAGGACTTCACACCGCCGCGGCTGCACATGTTCTACGGGTTCGTCGCGTTCTTGACCGTCGGGCTCGCGCTGCAGTTCCGGCCGTACTTCCGGCCGAGCCGCGACGGCCTGTGGTGGCGTCACCCCGAGTTTCTCTACGGCCTCGTCGGGCTGTTCCTCGTGGGTGTCGGGATCCGCGCGGTGCTCCAGGTGACCGGGTGAGCGCGCGCCGGCGCGTGATGCTCCTGTTCGGCGGACGTTCCGCGGAGCACGACGTGTCGCGGGTCACCGCGGTGGCGGTCGCACAGGCGCTCGACCCGGCACGGTACGAGGTCGTGCCGGTCGCCATCACGACTGATGGCCGCTGGCTCGTTGCCGACGCGGCGCGGCGCGCGATCGAGTCGGATCCTTTGGCGCTCCCCGCGGCCTTCGACGTGGCGGGCGCGCCG